>CBDHHR010001123.1:0-3405 GCA_965263245.1 Metamycoplasmataceae bacterium
AGCATTTTCTGCGCTATAAAACCATTCAGAGACGCATTTCAACACTATAACGATTTCCTTTAAATAATTAAAGTAGAAATGCATATGTAATAAATTTATAAATTTAAATTTATCAGCATAAATAATAAATATGGGCGTTGGATAAACGCAATCGAAACATTACATTGTTAGATTTGCTTGAAAAGTACACTAGGCTGGCACAATGGATTGGCGGACACAGGACTGAACGAAACTGTTACCACATTATTAGAAGACTCGTTCAAACCCGTTGGGAATAGACAATTAAAATCAAACGTTAAATAAGTGATTTGACATTTGCGCACATGAGACAAGCCATTTTTTGCAAAAGCATTGCTTATTTGCCTTACCACGTTTTTGAGGTTCAATGTGTTTGGATGCAATCGACAAAAATATCGGAAACGGCACCGCATGGAAGAGAAGCAACGCAGCGACTGTTGGACAGAGCAAAGAACAGCAGTTACGTTATGTTCCATCTACTCACCTTTACTTATGTGAAATCATAACACGCTGTTCTACTTTAGAATTAACCCCATTACCTAGCGATGTTTGTTTGAAAATTGCGATCCCTGAGGTCCTAACCATACTGCCCTCCATAAATAGTCGAGCAGTTACTCGACGTGACACTGGAAATATAGGAAAACCAAGTCTGCGTTTATGAGAATATTACAAATTAAATCTTAGAGTGCGGCTCCGCCATCTTGATTGTGAATAAAAGGGAGTCACCCGCGATCATTAATAATTAAGTATTTGCAGGATATTATACGTTTTAGAATAATAATTAAAATAATAATTAAAATAATAATTATTACACTTTTCAGGAAATTATAAATTATCTAATAATAATAATAATAATGATACATTTTATTTTATATAGTGCCACACCTTTAATTTTTGTGTCGCTGGATGTCATGTCTAACTAATTACCAACTAGATGATGTCATTTACCAAATCGATGGCGGACTTTACCAATTACCACCTGGACGACATGACTTACCAACAAACAGTTGCCATGAATGACTGGAGAAACCCATAAAGATTCCGCCCGCCAGCGCTGACGTCACTCCGACGAGTCCAATCTTGTAATCGTCCAAGAAGTGGGTCATTATTATGACCAGCAGCAACCCTGCGTGCACCAATACGGAAGCTTGGTCAATTCAGTAAGGTGCACACATGTGCATGTGTGGACGCGTGCGTATGTATCAGTGTGTCTCTGTGCGTGTGCGTGTGCGTGTGCGTGTGCGTGTGCGTGTGCGTGTGCGTGTGCGTGTGCGTGTGCGTGTGCGTGTGCGTGTGCGTGTGCGTGTGCGTGTGCGTGTGCGTGTGCGTGTGCGTGTGCGTGTGCGTGTGCGTGTGCGTGTGCGTGTGCGTGTGCGTGTGCGTGTGCGTGTGCGTGTGCGTGTGCGTGTGCGTGTGCGTGTGCGTGTGCGTGTGCGTGTGCGTGTGCGTGTGCGTGTGCGTGTGCGTGTGCGTGTGCGTGTGCTTGTGAGCATGTGACCGTGTGTGCGTAAATGCATGTGCGCATCTGTTGTAAGTGCGTGCGTGCGTGCGTGCGTGCGTGCGTGCGTGCATGCGAGCGTGGCTGAACGTATATGCATCTGTTTGCGCCTTCTTACATAAATTTAGTCGCTAAACTACAACGAACGACATTCGTGTCACAAAAAGTTATTAAGATACGTTTACCAACTGCAGGGACATCAGTGTTCGGTAATACCCTGACTTGACGGTAATAAGTTAGGGCTGGGTCAGGCGCCTATACGAGGCGATAAGCCCACCCGTCCTATCTGCACAACAACGGCTCAGATATCCGTTCTGCCACACAGGGGATGAAAAGAAACATAAAAACTGAAGATTTTACAATCGTGAATTCAAAATGTGACTTAGTTGATTTGTAAGTGTAAAATAGTAAAACATGTCATTCCCTATATCATTGTAAAACTCAGGGATTCTCATATATAACCATGACATTTATTCATCTCTTAGGATATACATATCGACTAACATTTGGTAACAGTTAAATGTGCGATAATTAAGCTGCATACAACATACAGCTATGTTACTAGCGCACAAGCCGTGGGGCTAGACGCCGTTATTGAATGGGGTAAGATGCCTACCTTATTAAGAACATTACATTTTATCCTTTGCCGAAAACATCAGCAGTACGTAGCAAGTCGAGAAAAGAGGAATCGGCAGCCTGGGTATCATCGTCGCCGTATAAAAACACACTTCATAATTGTGTAGATGGTTCGTTCTTTTTCTGTAAGAACTTGTTGCATGCCTGCTTAAAGGCATTTCACAACACTGTGGGTGTTGGTATTTATTCAATTGCATGCCTACGTCAGAAGTAAATAAGCGGATACATAGCACGCAATATACACACACCCACCTAAACACATCCCACCCTCCACATACTATCCACACTAACTCACACACTTGTAATTATTCAACGAGTTTTGGAAAGGCATCTTGCCCCACCCAGAGTGGGCGTCTTGCCCCACCTATGGAACAACACGCCCTTTTCGTAGCTATTTTTTAAAGTAGAATTTTTAATTTTGTTTTACATCTATATGTAAAATACTTTTTACAAAAAGTAGGATATATATTTTAGATTGCCAGCAACTTAAAATATATTCGATTGGGTCATTATTAAAACAAATACAGCGGTTACTGCTTATGGTGGGCGCCCAACCCTACCTTACTGAGTAGTAAAGCTGAACACTGTTGCCCACGCATGGGTTTCTTTAAATTTACATCATGGAGACTGGTGCGAAACAAGTTAACACCATAGAAACCAGTGCAAGACAAGTTAACACCAACACCATAGAGACCCATGCGAGCCAAGTTAACACCATAGAGATTGGTGCGAAACAAGTTAACATCATACAGGCATGTGCGAGACAGGTTAACACCAACACCATAAAGACCCATGCGAGACAAGTTAACACCATAGAGACCAGAACGAGACAAGCTAACACCACAGACACCATTGCGAGACAAGTTGACACCATAGAGACCAGTGCGAGACAGACTAACACCATGGAGACCGGTGCGAGACAAATGAACACCATAGAGACCGTTGCGAGACAAGTTAACACCATAGAGACCAGTGCGAGACAAATGAACACCATAGAGACCGATGCGAGAAAAGTTGACACCATAGAGACCGGTACGAGACAAATGAACACCATAGAGACCGATGCGAGACAAGTTGACACCATAGAGACCGATGCGAGACAAGTTGACACCATAGAGACCGGTGCGAGACTGACCTGCGACGGAGAGCGCCTGTAGGCCGCCAATGTAGTACCAGCTGACGAGGGACGTGGCACAGAGAGGCGCTCTCTCCACCACTACGATTGCCGAGATGAAGAAACCGGATTCGACGAA
>CBDHHR010001124.1:0-2500 GCA_965263245.1 Metamycoplasmataceae bacterium
ACCTGTCTACGCATGTATTTGCTTATCTACCTGTGGGAAAATGTCTACTGTCTGTTGAACTTTTTCTGGTAATGATGAGTGTGGGATATTTTTAGACTGACGCTTCAAATGATATGTACATCCGTATTACAGAAATGTGTGTTTGTGGTTTTTAATACATTACACAGGTGGTTAAAAACACAAAGATAGTTATTTCAGTTTATGTACATGTGCTCAATATATATAACATGTGTCCAAGAAACATAGAAACAGTTTGTGTTTTAAGTGATGTACAACTCAGAGGGCGCCCTGAGGTTAATATACATATATTGTAATGGTAATAACGTAAATTAAAGGTAGCTTCTTGTATACCATAGTGACCAGTCTGTGGGATTCTTCAAGGTCCTTTACACTGTACCCCATCCCACGACAGACCAGTACACGAGAACACCTTGACTTCTCTGGGAATAACTGATGTCCTTTTCTGCACACTGGGTACCACTCCATGATACAAATATCAGTCCAATTGTAGATCCCTGCCTTGTCCATATTGCGTAACATTTTCACAAACACACCCAATCTGTGCCATCAGAGCGTTATCTCGGGCAGTTTATCCAGGCTTATTAGTTTGATAATCTTTCACACCAGAGCTGGATATGTTACACAATACTGCCTTATCTTCACAGTTCCATTGTCCACTATCTACCCTGGTCATCAGCTGGACACAGGACCGCTTCATTAGTGTAGACATAACAATATCATGTGTACTCTGATCTAATCAGGGGTGATAGAGAAACGCCTCACACAGGTGGGTCATTTCATGTCCAATCTACGCCCTGGTAGGTCACCTTCTTGTCATACGTTTGTATTTCACTATTATACTTATTTTCAAATGAAAAACACAATCTTTATCACATCAATTATTTCAGTGAATATCTAAATTCATAATATGATGCATTAATGCTTATGATCAGTTAGTAGCTGAAACCTGTGTTGGAAAAACAGTTACTGTTGTTGGGCAGGTGTAGTCAATAATTAATTGACTACTAAACTATATTATTATTATTATTATGAGATGTTACCAGATTACTATGGAATAAACCAAATACAGTGTATGTCTCCATTCATATGCCAGCCAGTTATAATACATATATCTGCATACATTCAAACATTGAACACTCATGCACATATGAATGCATTGATTAGTGAGTATGAATGTATGCCTGGTTGCTTGCATGACAAACACAGATCTACACCCAGGCTAACAGACAAACAAACAAAGAAACACACACACACACACACACACACACACACACACACACACACACACACACACACACACACACACACACACACACACACACACACACACACACACACACACACACACACACACACACACACACACACACACACACACACACACACACACACACACACACACACACACACACACACACACACACACACACACACACACACACACACACACACACACACACACACACACACACACACACACACACACACACACACACACACACACACACACACACACACACACACACACACACACACACACACACACACACACACACAAAGCTTAATGCATGCATCCGCCATGCAAACTTGGTTTCCTATCTACATGTTTAGTATTACTGCACGAGTGTGCTACAACTTGATCAATTTTATATCATGTTGAAACTTAGCTATCATGAAACAGTAAGCAACATCAATGTCCCAGCAGCAGGTACAAAGGTGTGTAACTGAGTCATTAGGATGAGTTCAGTTTATGACACTTCTGGTCACATTAGTTCCAGCTCACCAGATTCACCACAATTGTTCCGTGCTGCAAATGCAATTGCACATCTCAAACATAAAATGCCCTATGAACACCTGCATATTAATAATATGCATTAATTATGCAATTTTCATTTGGCGGATTAAGTAGATCAAGCCATTACATAGACACTTACCATTTGGTCAATAAGTGCCAAAGAAGACTTGTACTATATTGTTATGGTAAGGAGCATATGATTATGACACTTCCTGCAACAGTGATTGCTGGTTTGCGTGCATGAAAGTAATATGCTCATGCAGTGATTTTGTCAATGCAGCCATTAGGCAACATGACAGGGAACTCATACACAAAAGACAACTGCCCAGCATCTGTCATGTCCCATTGCAGCCATGTGCAGCAGTGTGTCGAAATCGGCCACGCGTGACGAGTTCTGAAACCGGCCATGTGTGACATGCCATGTGCAGTGAAGTTTGAGATTCACATCAAACGATGTCTCAGGCTTCTGTGTCACACCAGTACACTGTACGCTTCTTTGAATTCATCAGAGCTATTAGTTCAACAGTGTTTTCGTTCCGGTTTATGCTGCTTATTCCCAGAGGCCTGCTCCCTACATATGCCACAACCACGGTTGGTTATTTGATGGAGACATTTTCCAGGCAGTGAGAATGAACAGGAAATGTGAAGGTGAGGTGAGGCTTTAGCTTAGGACAAAGGACATCC
>CBDHHR010001125.1:0-5000 GCA_965263245.1 Metamycoplasmataceae bacterium
ACAAATAAAGGAACGTCACCGGAAAGCAATGCTACTTTTCAGTTTAGAAGAGTTGTTGTAATATCCACCTATTATCGCCCAAAGAATACGGCATTTGTTTTGCTCTGAAACGACATCTTTAACTAGTTTGCCCGGAAAGGTCACGTTATATAACATTGTCTAATTAGCATGAACCAACCCAATATATTGATCAAAATCGTTTGAAAAATTAACATAGCATCCAAAATAGTTCTGTCATTGTCGACTGGTGACTGCGCACAATCGCTGTGCTTTTCCCCAGCCGGAACATCCGACAAACCTTTAATACGCCGACCTTGCCGACATTATGTAGATACACCACAATATGAGATAATCATGAGTATGTTCGGTGGTGACGATGCATGCGTGATAAACTGATACTATAGTCAGGAATCGAAGCGTTGTGTCATGTCACGTGATAAGATGTGATGTGGTGTGATGTGGTGTAATGTGGTGTGTTGTTGTATTCGTTCAATACAAGCTGCAGCAGTGTGCCGGAGAGAGCCATTGGAAACCGTGGGGTTGTAAAAGTGACCAGCCAGCAATGCGACCATCAATGGAGCTAATACGTCTGCAGGGCTACTGATACGACAACACGGATATAGACACGGTCACGTGGTGTAGCACTGAACACAAAAGCACTCTTCCGCTAATCGAAGACACGGATGTGTCGCAATGTGGTCAGATGTACTCCAAGTACTGTGGTCAGATGTACTCTCTCCAAGCACCGTGGTCAGATATACTTCATCTAAGTTCCGTGGTCAGATGTACTCCCTCTAAGTACCGTGGTCAGATGTACTCCCTCTAAGTACCGTGGTCAGATGTACTCCCTCTAAGTACTGTGGTCAGATGTACTCCCTCCAAGTACTGTGGTCAGATGTACTCCCTCTAAGTACTGTGGTCAGATGTACTCCCTCTAAGTACTGTGGTCAGATGTACTCCCTCTAAGTACTGTGGTCAGATGTACTCCCTCTAAGTACTGTGGTCAGATGTACTCCCTCCAAGTACTGTGGTCAGATGTACTCCCTCTAAGTACTGTGGTCAGATGTACTCCCTCTAAGTACTGTGGTCAGATGTACTCCCTCTAAGTACTGTGGTCAGATGTACTCCCTCTAAGTACTGTGGTCAGATGTACTCCCTCTAAGTACTCTGGTCAGATGTACTCCATCTAAGTACTGTGGTCAGATGTACTCCATCTAAGTACTGTGGTCAGATGTACTCCCTCTAAGTACTGTGGTCAGATGTACTCCCTCTAAGTACTGTGGTCAGATGTACTCCATCTAAGTACTGTGGTCAGATGTACTCCATCTAAGTACTGTGGTCAGATGTACTCCCTCTAAGTACTGTGGTCAGATGTACTCCCTCTAAGTACTGTGGTCAGATGTACTCCATCTAAGTACTGTGGTCAGATGTACTCCCTCTAAGTACTGTGGTCAGATGTACTCCATCTAAGTACTGTGGTCAGATGTACTCCCTCTAAGTACTGTGGTCAGATGTACTCCATCTAAGTACTGTGGTCAGATGTACTCCCTCTAAGTACCGTGGTCAGATGTACTCCCTCTAAGTACCGTGGTCAGATGTACTCCATCTAAGTACTGTAGTCAGATGTACTCCCTCTAAGTACTGTGGTCAGATGTACTCCCTCTAAGTACCAAGTCTTATGACGTGATGACACACAGTTCCTGTCCTGAGGCTGGTGTTTTTCGTGCGAGGAACCCACAGACGTTTTCAACGCAGACATCAGCGCTGGCGGCTTCATCACATCCAAGTGTATTATCTCTGTCATCAGTACTAAAACAGTTCAATGTAAGTGTATGTTATAATTAACTGTACTATTATCCACATTATTAATTGGCAAGCACACAAACGAATGTGATCATCCGACAAACACCACCAGTGACGATAGTATTTAGGAATCAACACATAACTGCATCACGCCTGTGTCAAATTCACACTGTCATCACTTTAGCAGTCTACTCATGGAGTCAATGATGTATAACTATACCAAATAACTGCCAAGTGATGTTAGCTGTGAGCTAGTCACATACTCAGTCACGTGCGACGTGCGCGAACATGAAACTAGTTGCGTGAGGCCACAACACCCTACAACTATGGCCGCGTACAAGATATACATACTGGTGTCTCTTAGGTATTTATCCTTAACCTCTGCGCTAGACGAACGCCTCATAAATAGTCCGCTATTGCTGCCGGTGCCTGAACCTGGTGAAATATCGCCCAGACTACTGTTACGTCACATTTGCCAACGGTGCCGATCGATGATTTTACCTTTATCGCGCATGAGCAGAAACGTCACCCGGATATTATTTAAAGCCTGGGTAAGTTTAATCGCGACACTGGGGCGCCAGAGAGCGAACTGACGATCTCCGACCATAAACAATGTTTAAGCCTCGCAAACCCAGCAACCAGAGTGACGACTAAGAACAAGCCATGTTCAACGTCCGTGAGCTTGGCATCTTACAAGACAAACAAGTAACGGAAAAAATTTATGTACCACACGAAATTGGCGACATAATTGAGAGAGTTGGCAGCTGCGTTGAACTTGCAAGGTAGACAATTTAGAACAAGAGTAATCCGACAAAACCGAGAAGATAAATCAACTTGAAGAGAAACACACGGCTCCAGTCCAAGCTCTACTATTTGGAACAGAAAGACAGAAAGTATTCACCACTTATCAATGGTATGTGTCAACAAACATCAAGGTGAAGACATCGAAAACAGAATCATTATTTGCATGAGTGGTGAATGACATGGGCCTAAACGACAAGGTGACTTTAGCAGACGTCAACCGTGCACACAGAATTAGATCGCGCACGTCACTGACCAACAAAACAGATTCGAGGCAACTTATCGTTCAGGTCAAGGATTGTAAAACTAGGATTACCTTCTTCAAAGCTAGAAAAATGCACATGATAAAATACCGAGTCTGTTTATCGCGGAGTATCTAACGCAGAAGAGGGCACAGATCCTGAAGAAAGAACACATCCGTCTAGATTGCTGGACTTGCGATCGACGAATTGTCATCTCAGACCAGGACGAGAAAAATCAAACAATCAACATTGAATTGAGAGTACGTGCTCTGAATATATCCAAAAACACACACAACGACTTCCAGCAATACTCATACCATACGAAACAGACATGATAAATCGTTACTGATTTATCGAGAAATACATAATGTAAAAAATAAAACTATTCTATTGGTAGTATTGGATAATAAACTAAACTTATAAATCAGACATGTATCAAACTATCAAACACTACTGGTGTCAATATTAATAAAGTGAAACACAAACGGGCCAACTATAATCTAGAAATTATATTTTAGAAAATATATACCTATATATACCAATACCTTATCTACTGTAATGTCATATAGGGGAAAGTTTCTCAGATAACGTTTTTCTTAAATAAATGTTTTAAAGAAAAGATCATCAGCAGGCATAATTAGTCAACACACGCAGCCTTTCTTTAGATATAAACTTATAAGCATCCCTCAACTACACAAGTAGATTTGTTGTGAGTTCGAGTTCGTGAGGTTTGTTAATATTATATATTTAATGACCTGAATATGTTAAATGTATTTCCACATTGCCATAACACGAGACAGAAAATACCTTTATTAAATACCGCTCTGCCACACAAATAAAACTACATTAACATAATTATGGTCCTAAATTTTGGAGTAATATTGTTATAAAGAACAGTCTAGACCATATATGTTTCTACAAGTCTTTAAAAAATGACGCAAAACATTTATTATAGATTACTGACCAATATTGTTTTTATAAATTCATTGACGTACTATTTTAGAAACTTCTATAATATAAATCTATAGTATTTTTATATTATGTTATTTGTTTTTGCATTACTGCATGTTGCGTTCTTCGTTAAAGCAATTACATAAATAACAGGATTGAATGCAATATTTCTTTCTCCTATTGTCCTTGGTGTTATCAAAGTATGCTTAAATGTAACATGCTGTTGTGTACTGTGCGGTATTAACATCAAAATACATACTGCTATTTTTATTAATAATTATATAATAAATCGCGACATATTGGTTGATGTAAAGATCTAAATCATAGAAGACACACAGACTATCGGCACTACAGAATGGACCTGTGCAGGCACGTCATGTTTCGCTATTAGAAACATCGACCAGCAAGAGTGCTGGTATCGTTGATGTCATTGCTGGCGACACGGTTGGGTTGTTCTGGAGCGAATGGCGTCGACACGCTTTACGGTAGAGCTGAGGGCAGGACACGCTGAACACTGACATTAGAATTGAATAAGCAAGCATTGTGGTACACTGAGAGTTCCATGTGGTCACTGCTGAACACAGCGAGACAGTGAAACATGGTTCATAATAACTAAGTAGACTGCAAGTACAAATGTACTAACGAGTCAGGTTGAACATGTCAACGGCTATGTGATGTAAGGTAAAATGCTATTATACCGTAGAAAAACTGGCATAAATGCCACTGAGAACGTGTGAAAGGTAAACTTGAGCCTGAGCACGAGTTTTCATAATTAATGGCCACAGGCGTTACGTTCCAAAGCTAATCATTACGAGAAATCTTAATTAGCAGAATACAACGACACTAGTTAATAATTTAATGACACTAGAAATGGTCCGTTCATTATCTTGTTGCCCGGTCGCTGCGCCATCGTGAGAAAATGAGTGAGACTGAGGACTATTAACATTGAAGTCGTTTTGACCACGAGAATCGTCGTCGTCGATTTTTGTGTTTTGCGATTTATCATAACTCATTTCATGAAAACACCAGTCTGTTCATTCACACAATGCGCCTTCAATAGTGATTTGTCAATAGCGGATTTGCCATTCGTGTATTATTTACACTTAAAAATGACATGATTGAAAAAGAGGACAATTCGGCTGGTCAGGTCCTGCCTGGCTGAGCGGTCCAGTTTGCCCATTGCTCGACTTGCAACATTGTTTA
>CBDHHR010001126.1:0-5325 GCA_965263245.1 Metamycoplasmataceae bacterium
TAAAATTTCACAATAAAAGAACATTGTGTGTTCAGCACTGTCGGTCCACTGTTTGAGAACAGGTACACCCACACTCCCTCACACCCTACACCCACACTCCCTCACACCCTACACCCACACTCCCTCACACCCTACACCCACACTCCCTCACACCCTACACCCACACTCCCTCACACCCTACACCCACACTCCCCCACACCCTACACCCACACTCCCTCACAACCTACACCCACACTCCCTCACACCCTACACCCACACTCCCTCACACCCTACACCCACACTCCCTCACACCCTACACACACACTCCCTCACACCCTACACCCACACTCCCTCACACCCTACACCCACACTCCCTCACACCCTACACCCACACTCCCTCACACCCTACACCCACACTCCCTCACACCCTACACCCACACTCCCTCACACCCTACACCCACACTCCCTCACACCCTCCACCCACACTCCCTCACCCCCTACACCCACACTCCCTCACCCCTACACCCACTCCTACACCCACACTCCCTCACCCCCTACACCCACACCCTACACCCACTCCCTCACACCCTACACCCACACTTCCTCACACCCTACACCCACACTCCCTCACACCCTACACCCACACTCCCTCACACCCTACACCCACACTCCCTCACACCCTACACCCACACTCCCTCACACCCTACACCCACCCTCCCTCACACCCTACACCCACCCTCCCTCACACCCTACACCCACACTCCCTCACACCCTACACCCACACTCCCTCACACCCTACACCCACACCCCCTCACACCCTACACCCACACCCACACCCTACACCCACACTCCCTCACACCCTACACCCACACTCCCTCACACCCTACACCCACACTCCCTCACACCCTACACCCACACTCCCTCACACCCTACACCCACTCCCTCACACCCTACACCCACACTCCCTCACACCCTACACCCACACTCCCTCACCCCCTACACCCACACTCCCTCACACCCTACACCCACACTCCCTCACACCCTACACCCACACTCCCTCACCCCCTACACCCACACTCCCTCACACCCTACACCCACACTCCCTCAGACCCACACTCCCTCACACCCTACACCCCCTCACACCCTACACCCACACTCCCTCACACCCTACACCCACACTCCCTCACACCCTACACCCACACTCCCTCACACCCTACACCCCCTCACACCCTACACCCACACTCCCTCACACCCTACACCCACACTCCATCACACCCTACACCCACACTCCCTCACACCCTACACCCACCCTCCCTCACACCCTACACCCACACTCCCTCACACCCTACACCCACCCTCCCTCACACCCTACACCCACCCTCCCTCACACCCTACACCCACACTCCCTCACACCCTACATCCACACTCCTTCACACCCTACACCCACACTCCCTCACACCCTACACCCACACTCCTTCCCACCCTACACCCACACTCCCTCACACCCTACACCCACACTCCCTCACACCCTACATCCACACTCCCTCACACCCTACACCCACACTCCCTCACACCATACACCCACACTCCCTCACACCCTACACCCACACTCCCTCACACCCTACACCCACACCCCCTCACACCCTACACCCACACTCCCTCACACGCTACACCCACACTCCCTCACACCCTACACCCCCTCACACCCTACACCCACACTCCCTACACCCCCACTCCCTCACACGCTACACCCACACTCCCTCACACCCTACACCCACACTCCCTCACACCCAACACCCCCTCACACCCTACACCCACACTCCCTCACACCCTACACCCCCACTCCCTCACACGCTACACCCACACTCCCTCACACCCTACACCCACACTCCCTCACACCCTACACCCACATTCCCTCACACCCTGCACCCACACTCCCTCACACCCTACACCCACACTCCCTCACACCCACACTCCCTCACACCCTACACCCACACTCCCTCACACCCTACACCCACACTCCCTCACATCCTACACCCACCCTCCCTCACACCCTATACCCACACTCCCTCACACCCTACACCCACACTCCCTCACACCCTACACCCCCTACACCCACACTCCCTCACACCCTACACCCACACTCCCTCACACCCTACACCCACATTCCCTCACACCCTGCACCCACACTCCCTCACACCCTACACCCACACTCCCTCACACCCACACTCCCTCACACCCTACACCCACACTCCCTCACACCCTACACCCACACTCCCTCACATCCTACACCCACCCTCCCTCACACCCTATACCCACACTCCCTCACACCCTACACCCACACTCCCTACACCCACACTCCCTCACAGCCTACACCCACACTCCCTCACACCCTACACCCACACTCCCTCACACCCTACACCCACACTCCCTACACCCACACTCCCTCACACCCTACACCCACATTCCCTCACACCCTACACCCACCCTCCCTCACACCCTACACCCACTCCCTCACACCCTACACCCACCCTCCCTCACACCCACACTCCCTCACATCCTACACCCACATTCCCTCACACCCTACACCCACACACCCTCCACCCACACTCCCTCACACCCTACACCCACACTCCCTCACACCCTACACCCACACTCCCTCACACCCTACACCCACATTCCCTCACACCCGTACAGCCCAGCAACACCAATAACCTTCAGAAAAAACAAGCCCGCCAAAGTGGTAAAAACAGCCAAGTGAACAACCCATCACGTCTCTTTCTAATACCCTTATTTCCCAAGTCCTCTCAGATTAAAATAAACGCAATTATGATGAGTCTTAATCCAACCGCGAATCAACCAATTTAATACACCATAAATTCAAAATGTACTTTAAATTCCAAACCGCTTGATGCAATGTGTACTTATATGTTCAGTGTCAGTGCAGATGAAGAAATGTCCCATTGATGATGGTGAAAACATTCAGTGCAACTTAACATTTATGCCCAGATGCTGACTGCATTCCTGTGGCTTCGTGACAAATGACAAATCAAAGACACAGACCGGTGATGACTGGGCACACGATCTGTCATTATTTAGTCCCACGAAGACATTAATCTATCGATATTGCCTCAGCCATAGTCATCAGCTCTGTCCGACATTAAGAAGTGGCATTCTTGGTGGAGTTACAGATGACATATTGGTATTCGGTGCCAACTTGTAGAAAAGGAATGGTTATTGGATTAGCGAATGAAGGAGCAGGCTGATTTATGAGTATCATTAGTATAGTCCACCATAATGTCTTCATTTCGACTCAATTAAGATGTTTTATTTCCAATTTGAGCAAAATATATGAAATGATATATTGCAAACAAAAGTCAACGTTGTTAGACATTTAAGGCATAAACTGAGCATCAACATATAATATGTACTTCTTAGGTGTTAATTAATTAAATATAGTTCCAAATATGAACTAGATCAGAGAAACTGGTATTTATAAGAATAAAATGTCGGGTTACAAGAGGCACATAAATATAACTCTTACGGATTCAAATTGTTTTTATATTTTACAATGTTTGTATGATTGTTTTTTTTTATTATATAACAACAATTATTATTAACTTACCAACAAAAACTCCAGATTACTGGTTTTATAGTACAGTACTCTAGTGTCTCTTGATCATAGAAGTAAAAATTTTGATTTTAAAATTATCAACTTGTATCTGCAAACATTTCTTTCAAATCAAAACTTACAATTTTTCATATCCTAGTTTCTTTTACCTGAGGAGATTTTCATTGGATGTTACAAAGTTACAATGTTACAAAGTTACAATTTTTTTACAAAGTTACAAAATGCCAAACCGAAGAACCAGGTAAATAAAGGAAGCCATCTGGATTAGGAAGATAACTCCAAAGAACAGAGACAAGGGCAATTACAAGCTACCCCCCCCCCCCACATGTACGATGACGTCATTTGTCATTAGTACTATACTGAGGAAGTCAACGTGTTACGTCCAACAAAAGTCTCAACAGGTAAAAGAAATATCTCGAAAAATAAAATCTTCTGATCTGAAAAAGTACTATATTGAGAATTGTTCAGTGATTTCTTTCAAATATTTTTTGATAATGTCAATTGCTAATTCATATTATGTAGAGTAAGACGTGCGTGTACAGGAGACTTTTAAATGGATAAAATTACTGGAATGAAGCTATAGCATGAAATGAAATAATGTAAGACCACAATAAGGTGTTCATCCACCATTACCCAACCAACGAGTACCCTATAAAAACAGCATTATGCAGGTTGTCTGAATTTCTGTGAGCACATATGTTGTGTGGAGTGAGTAGAAATTATGTTTTTGTGCAGCGTGGCATCAGAGCTGTCAAATTATGACAGCTGTCAGTCTGTGCATTTCTGCGTATTAATATAGTTGTCATTTTTGCTTGGTGATGTAATCAGGCGTAATCCATGGGCGGTTCAAGCAGAAATGGAGGCGTGTAAGGTTGGAAAGAAGTTTATGGGAGCCTGAGGTGTGAACATTTTACAAAGTTTTCACAGAACTTCTATCTATGGAGGGTAAATATGGTGTGATTGTCAATAACAGATCTCTTCAAATTTAATTGGAGATGAAGGAAACGTTATAATGGTCACCAATGGAAAATGCAAATGTGGTCTGACTCCAGATGAGTTGGGAATGAAGCAGACAGTAAACAGACAACACTCCACTAGACACGCTCCAACACTTGGCAAACACTTCAACGTCAGCACACTGCTAACTTCCAATTAAATATCACCATGTAATAATGCAACGGTCAATGCTGGACAGCAATGCCATGCTGGACGTGGCACTGAATGGTGTTTAACACGCACACCAAGCTCCTTACAGACGCCAAACCAAAGCCGCCATTAGCATTTGACAATAGAACTGGGTCGGAATACAACCGTACCTCTGTTTGTGTTGCTAGGCAACAAGGGAGAAGAGTAAACACAGGAAGTGGATGTGAGAGTGCCACGCCATTCGCACTGTGGGAAAAGTGGGCCTGCATTCTGTCATAGCGACGGATTTACACTTACAGCATTATGGACTGGATCAGCTCAACACCAGCCCTTTCCACAAATAATGTTCTCTTCCTTTCCCCAGCTAATTTACTTCCTCTTCCGTTCCCTGCCTATTTTTTTCTACACTAGGCTTAGTTATGACTTGTGCACAATGTGTGATATGAAGACGGAAAATCTGATGGGGTGAGGAAAAGAAGCCAGGCAGTTAGGAGGAGAGATGACAATGACTAAAGTGTGAGCCTGCGGGAAAGAAGATGGAGGGTGGAAAAGGAGAAGAACAATTAGAT
>CBDHHR010001127.1:5000-9398 GCA_965263245.1 Metamycoplasmataceae bacterium
CCAACCCGTGTATCGGCCATGCAGAGGCGGAACATCGCCGGAAAGAATTTATGAGTGGAAATATTGAATTTAAGCAACGACGAGAGCAAATTTCACCACGAAACAAACGTCGCATAGTCTTCGCTTTGCACTACAGCGATACGAGAGGCGGTGGTGGCGGTGGCGGTGGCGGTGGCGGTGGCGGTGGCGGTGGTGTTTGTGATTGCGTGAATATGACAACCTTTGGAGAAAAAATCACGCGTTTTTTATTTTGGTTACGGAACATGAACTGCAATATTTGTTTGCATCGAGGCAGCCATTTTGGACTTATATATGGCCGCCTTCCTTTCGTTATTTCGCGTAAGTGATGGTGGCACTGAATGCCTCATGTCTGGAAACGTAAAACAACATGTCAGTTATGTTTGAATCTTATCTGGTTGTAAAGTTATGCGAATAATTTTATTTAGCGGCTTTTTTATTTTACCATTTTTAAATGCCCAAGGGTGAGAACTCAACACCGACCTGGATATTATTATGTACATGCTAGAGACGAGTAGTCAACAATGAAAAAAGTATATGAGACAAAAAGGGGTTACACCCCTTGGCTGCTCGACTAGAATGGTTATAGTATGTTGCGGGATTGGTGGCGGTGGTGGATATAGTGCTGGCAATAGCTTTGCGTTGGTGTCTTCTGTAACTACGGCTGTGGCCGTTGTGCTTATGGCGACAACAGAATCAATTACGATCTATTTTTGTGGGGTTTTTTTCCGCGCTCTTGCGACATGGCCAATCCGGTTAAATTGGCAACTAAAAATACGCCCCGCCTAATAGAGTGTGATCGTTTTGTCGCTGGTCTTTATAGGCGTTCTTCCGTATCATGTGACCTTTAAGGTTGGCCCACCCGCCCACATTTCCGGGTGATCAGTCATTATGGTTTTTTGTCTGACGAAACGTAGTTGCCGAGATGAACTGATTGTAAGTGCCAATATAATCAATGTCCTGCCCCCGCCTGTATGGCAGAGTCGCCTGGCCTGTCAGCGACCGGGCATGGCGGCAGTGGCACAGCGCGCTTGTAGTTGGCAAGCGAACCGAACTGCTTTTTTGCGTTGATTCAAGCTATGCACCACGCTAATTTAATAGAATTGTTTCGTGCTGCTAACAGCTGATATCACTCACGACGAATATAGCGCAGACGGCACGTAGATGTTAGTGGTGATTATTCTGTCTTCGTCTGAAATAGTTACGTTCATCGGTGGCATGTCACTTGATTTTTTCAGCCCTCTAAACGATAGTTTTATCCAACTTTCCGTATCTCCAACAGTTAACGGATCCGCCACTTTTGTCCACGTCACAATTAAAAGTATGCGCGTAAAACTTTGACTTTTCCAACAATGTTTCATTTTTGTTAAAAGCGGTCACATATATATTTGAATTACATTACTGTTTTACATTTATGTCATAAAGAAAAATTGTTGATGCCAGAATTTCATCAAAGCACATGATAGAACGCCAGTACCTTCCGCGTTTTTTGGCATCCTTTTTTAAGAACTCCTATTCTTCGGGATTTCAACAAAACATACGACGGAATGAACGAAAGAACCATATTATGTTCTGTATCACATTTCGATGGTTTAACGGACTTTTTGCTAGGCAACTGGTCACGTGGGATGTAAAACGATAGTTCCTACTCTCCCCCGTTTATCCCGACCCTTCCTGTTTTTCTACTGCTTTATAGAAACGACCTACATTTCCACGCACGTTGGACGCAATGGTATCAGATTAATTGGGTCATGTGTGTGCTCCGATCTATGTTGGTATGACTACATGCATTCAGACATGTACCTCGTGATTATTGCTGTTCCCCCGTGCCCTCTCGCTGAGTCACAAAGCTCCGGTCAACATGTGCTCTTTGTGTGTCCACCCATAAGCTGGACGAAGCAAACGTGCTGGGCCAAATAAAGCGAGAAGAGAGCACTTAGTGACCAGCGGTGTGGCATTCACTCGGCCAGACTGTTCGGCAACTCCTATTACATAAGCACCTGTTTACAAATGAATCTTCTCTTCATAAATATTATATCCGCTCTTTATCGATTGTTACTCTTTGGAGACCGTTCGCGGCTTTCGCTCAGCCTAGCCCGAGCTTGCCTTGTATCTGCGTTTAGCTAATGCGCTAATTATAATATATCGGCGAAACTATTATGAAAACCGGTTTAACATATCACGTTCTACCGGTATTATTATTTAACCCTAACAATGTTTTAACAAAAAAATGGCGGACAATGCCCCCAGTCTCCCCCCCCCCGAAAGGTAATCTAGCCCCTCCTACCCCGATCTTGCGATATCACAAGTCATCAACCCACTGTATTCTTCCTGTTCCTTTATTATTTTTGTAAAATTACAATGATGACCCCATGATCTGGATGTTATTTATAATTTGGGATTTCTGTAATTGTTTCTGTTTACAACTTGTATGGCCTACATATAAACTGTTTCATTATTATTATTATTATTATTATTATTATTAGTAGTAGTAGTATTAGTATTAGTATTAGTATTAGTATTAGTATTAGTATTAGTATTAGTATTAGTATTAGTATTATTATTATTATTATTATTATTATTATTATTATTATTATTATTATTAGTAGTAGTAGTAGTAGTAGTAGTAGTAGTAGTAGTAGTAGTAGTAGTAGTAGTATTAGTATTAGTATTAGTATTAGTATTAGTAGTAGTAGTAGTAGTAGTAGTAGTAGTAGTAGTATTATTATTATTATTATTATTATTATTATTATTATTATTATTATTATTATTATTATTATTATTATTATTATTATTATTATTATTATTATTATTATTATTATCGCCATCATTATTGTCATTATAACAATATCAATATTTTTTGATCGACTCCTTTTCCAACGTTTTACTCGACGACGGGTTTATATAATCTATATCACTCTATCATCGTCATCGTTGTTATTTGTCACCAGTGTCATTGTTATGTACCGTTCAGGGAATGTCTACACTGCCTGACACCGACGGAGTCAACTGACTGGAATTATGTATTGCACTAAAATGAGCAATTATTTCCGGACAATTAGCCATGCTAGCTAAAACCCGCCAATGTAGCCCAGACCAACCGGTTCCTGGGTCGCCATGTGGAAAACATATTTCCAATATTTTTTCTCAGTTGGGAGAAAGGCCCATAAAATAATGGTTCATTTGTTGTTCAGATATAGTCCTAGGAGCATAAAACACACTCTTTACGAGCACCTGAGTAAATGTGTTTTATATATTACGTAGTGTGAATGTTTGGTCCACTTTTGGATAACTAAACAATAATATTTTTATGTTTACACTTGCCGTATCAAATCAAATGCAATCCAAAATATATTTATTGGTCCCTCGTTGAGAAATCCTCCATAGGTTTCGAGAGATGAACTGGTTAGTAAATAAAGTGTACTGTATAAGAAAGTACAGATAAAAAACAAATTATAAGAAGTTTAGATGATTACAAATGCAATCGGTAAAAGCAGTTGTTAAGAAATATAATTTACATATCACAGCAAAAAGGGAATCTCGAGCGAATTTCGTTACTTCGGAAGAAATGGTCTTACAAAACTTCAGACTTGGCATATCGATATCGATGTATAGGGATGTCATATGAAATGAGATATGGAGCCGAGATGCACGTGCATGTGAAGATAGACTTATTTGGGTTGGGGATATAAACGTTGCGCTCCAGTACGCATCCGTTGACGGTGAATAAGAGTTACTGACCCCCCCCCCATAAACGAGAGCTTGTTTATTAGCGCTGAAGTTGAAAGTTAAATTTAGACAACCCGGCTTCGCCACATGTAAATGAGGTTATATGGGGGTCGTGACCTTTTAGACAGTGTAATTAAAAGCGTTGTGGAACACAACATAACGTCTCCAATGCCGGTATGTAGTGTCTGATAGTCTCCTATACGAACTGCCAGAGAATCATATAACCGGGTCTACAGGGTCTATTAAAGGATGTCGGGACACGTGCTAAACCGGAAACGTTGAACGGTAAGTTAGCTATGTGTCAACAATGGGTAGGCGCAGTGCTGGATTTCAGATCACGCTAACAAAGAACCAAGGACCTATATCGAAATGACTCGATCAGCTGAACAACGTCTGACCTTTATGTTGGAGATCCTCCAGTATGATCTGCACTTAACCAGGCGCTGTCGTTGGAGATTGTGGAAGTACTTTATGTATGACGAAACGTAACTACACGTCACGTACATGGATAGAGACAGTTATCGTCAGACTGTGACATAATAACGCCGCGTACTGAGGTGCGATTCTTCCGAATGTGCGCACGTGAGATAGTCGCGCTGTGTTGACCCGAGTTCCGCTGAAACCCTCAATCCCACTCGAAATGGGGATTCA
>CBDHHR010001128.1:0-7500 GCA_965263245.1 Metamycoplasmataceae bacterium
TGACAGTTATCAGCTCCCCATCGCAAGGGAAGACCTCCACCAGACTGTACACACTCTTCCTAGTCCTACACCCGTCGCTATACCACCGAACACAGCCGCCGCCCCGTAAACATCACGAGCCCGTGCGCGCGCTCGATCGTCGATTACGAGAAGGAGTCCTTACAGCTCGCTGCACACTAGCAAGGAGCGACAAAGCGGGTCTCTGTCTCGCCGTCTGTCACGCTTTGACACTCGCGTCATTACAGCTGGTTAACGAGCACTGAGCGCCCGGGACGGAGCGACGACCGAGCCACGGTCGCCGGCCCGAGGGGTCGTACTCTACCGCCGGCCGTTGAGAGAGGCTCACGGTATAGTTCAAACCTATTAGAGCGGGCCCGTCGCGTCACGGCCCAGCGATGTCACGATGGTAATCGACGCCGATAAGTGTGACACTATCGCTGTTGTCATCGACACCTTTGTCAACTATCGTAGTTATCTTCATCGTCGACGGCGGCGGCGTCTTTGGCGTCGACGCCGTCGCGAAATGACGTTATGTTGCCGGTTTCTAGAAGGCAGTTTATAACGTATAACAAGAATGTGTCATTCTCTGGTTGGCGCTAGGAAAAGACACGGAAACGGTTTCCCGGGTGTGACATGTGTTGCGATGCTTTGACAACGCAGGTTGTCGTTAAGTGCAACTGTACAGTACGAACCATAAACACGATAACCAAGGAGTAATGTCAAAACTAATAACAACCTCATATTTTACGAACGGTCGCAGATACATCTGTAAAGCTTGTGTGTCCGACAGGCAGGCTGGGGAGGAGAAATATGTTAACATATCCACACACCCACTCCCACAACCACAATCAACACAGACAGATCCACATGCACATACACGCACGCACTCACGCACGCACGCACGCACGCACGCACGCGCAGACACACTCACACACACACCCACACACACACACGCACGCACGTACGCACGCACACACACTACAGTTATGTATAAATGTATAAATAGTTTACTAGTTTCCGTGCATGATTTTTCACATTGCATGTTATACTTCCATGTGCGCCCGTTCCCCACTGCATGTAGGTTACATACCGCCCGAAGAACCATGTTTTAAACTATAAATTATGTATATTTGCATACCAAACGTATCACACTTTAATTTTTGTTTACCTACCTTTCAGCATTCCGAATGCCACTGAACGTCGCCAATTACACTTGAGCAACTATTACAATACATTATTGTAATCAAATTCGCGGCGTTTTCCTGAAATCTGTATAACAGCATCAATTTGCTCGTCTCTTATCTTTGTCCGATATACGTTTCTCGTTCAACTGCGTACAATGTGCAAAAAAACATATTTTATAAGAATTTTATTTGACGCAAACCTTACTGAGATTGAGATGGAATACGACCGCGCGATTTGCCTTTGCCTTAAATCCGAAAAGAACCCGTTTTACGCACTGACAGTGTCTGTTGCACGGACACTGCGTGTGACGTGGCGCGCGGTATAGGTTACTCGCTGTCACACGCCGAAGCTGGCACCCCCGGCTATGTACACCTCGCACGCGGGGGGCCTGGCGTCAACTACACAACGCTCGTGCGGTTGTTTTTTACGGGCCTGCGCGAGCTACCGGGCACCGTCGTTACGGCTATGGCCGGCGGCAGGCCGGGTCTGCTGACAAGTCCAGCGGCATCGAAGTGCTTTACGACAGGGTCGTTATTACCTCATTTCCCGCGCGCTATCAACCCGCCATTCTCTGGAACATGATAAACGCCGTCCCCAGACCGCACCTGCCGTAGTTGGGAGCAACACTGCTGCCATACACATAGCGTGCTCGTTTTCTATCTGTCTGACTGTCTCTGTCTCTGTCTCTGTCTCTGTCTCTGTCTCTGTCTCTGTCTCTGTCTCTGTCTCTGTCTCTGTCTCTGTCTCTGTCTCTGTCTCTGTCTCTGTCTCTGTCTCTGTCTCTGTCTCTGTCTCTGTCTCTGTCCCTGTCCCTGTCCCTGTCCCTGTCCCTGTCCCTGTCCCTGTCCCTGTCCCTGTCCCTGTCCCTGTCCCTGTCCCTGTCCCTGTCCCTGTCCCTGTCCCTGTCCCTGTCCCTGTCCCTGTCCCTGTCCCTGTCCCTGTCTGTCTGTATGTCTCTCTCTCTCTCTCTCTCTCTCTCTCTCTCTCTCTCTCTCTCTCTCTCTCTCTCTCTCTCTCTCTCCTTCCCTCACTCTCACTCTCTCTCCCTCACTCAATCACACTCTCTCTCTCTCTCACTCACTCACTCACTCACTCACTCACTCACTCACTCACTCACTCACTCACTCACTCACTCACTCTCTCTCTCTCGCTCTCTCCCTCTCTCTCTCCCTCTCTCTCTCTCCCTCCCTTTCTCTCTCTCTCTCTCCCTCCCTTTCTCTCTCTCTCTATCTCTCCCTCTCTTTCTCTCTCCCCTCTCTCTCTCTCTCTCTCTCTCTCTCTCTCTCTCTCTCTCTCTCTCTGTCACTCTTTCTCTCTGTTATTCTCTCTCTCTCTCTCTCTCTCTCTCTCTCTCTCTCTCTCTCTCTCTCTCTCTCACTCGGTCACTCTTTCTCTCTATTATTCTCTCTCCTCCCTCTCTCTCTCTCATCCTCTGTCTGTCTGTGTCTCACCATCTCTCTGTTTCTCTCTCTCTCTCTCTCTCATCCTCTGTCTGTCTGTGTCTCACCATCTCTCTGTTTCTCTCTCTCTCTCTCTCTCTCTCTCTCTCTCTCTCTCTCTCTCTCTCTCTCTTCTCTCTCTCTCTCTCTCTCTCTCTCTCTTCCCCTCCCCTCTCTGTCGGTAACCCCGGTCACGTGGTATAATTATCATCTGGTGGTGAACTACGACGGCCGCCAGTCACTGCTAAGTCAGTTCAAGACGGGTGCACATTTACCCCCGCTAGGAATATTATTCTATTTACCCACGTTCACATTGCTGTTTTGGTAGCTCTTCCGAAAGACAGGCAACCTGAAGTGACAATCTCAGATCATAAGTTATAAACAACAAGATCAGTAACGTAAGCAGAAACATAAATACTACCATAAGAGGCCGTTACTGACAAAGGAACTTGGTATGTCAACAAAAACAATAGAAATGTCTACCATGTGACGCCGCGCGACCAGCGAATTGACGTCGGAAGAAACGTTGTCAAATCAACAGTTCGTGAGAAATAACGATGTCAGAGCAGTCAGATTGTCACGTGATAGCACTCTGACAAGATCGACCACCAACGACGCTGAAACGAGGCGCGAATCTATAGCAATGTGCGTGTAATGCCTTTGTCTGCCGATGTTTAGTTGGCATTGGAGCTGATAAAGAAATCACTGCTGTGGTCTACAGAAGTTGTAGTGACGAGTGATGTATGTTTCCAGTCTAACTGAGTCCATGTGTAGGATACGATCGTACTTGTGGGGTGTTTAAAAAGGGGCCTCATCTAAGTGACATCGGCGGTTTACTGGTCTGTTTAGGGAGCAAGGAAATATAATGTACATAAACCCACACGTAGACACCACGCTACGACATGTACGCGGAAATGTATATACCATAAACGCGCATACGCACGCATGAACGTATGCACACACACACACACACACACACACACACACACACACACACACACACACACACACACACACACACACACACACACACACACACACACACACACACACACACACACACACACACACACACACACACACACACACACACACACACATATACACAAACACACACACACACACACACGCACGCACGCACACGCGCGCGCGTACACACACACACACACACACACACACACACACACACACACACACACACACACACACACATACATACACACACATACACACTTTAACGGACACAAGTAGACCCCTATGTGTGCACAGGTATGGCATTTATTGAAAGCAATCAAAGTGAGCCAAACGAATAGTAGTTATTTCAAAACTGCCCTTCGGCAAATAATATAAATGACTGGCTATGTTCACAACTCGTACATTTGGCACTAACAAATATTTATATTACACAGACGTGACCTCGGTATGGCGGGGTGGAGGCTCGTGAAGGATGTCCACCGCAGTCGACACGTTGGTGGTCAAGTCTAACATCATTGGGTCCTGTACTTACGCGCGCTACGTAATTTATATATATATATGATTACCAACGTTTCGATTGAGGTTGGTGTTACCTTCCATCCCCCCATATTAAATATATATATATATATATATATATATATATATATATATATATATATATATATATGTATACGCACGCACGCGCACGCGCACGCGCACGCACACACGCATACACGCACACATGTACAACGTTTGTTTGCGTGTGTGCGTGCATGCGTGCGTGCGTGCGTGCGTGCGTGCATGCGTGCGTGCGTGCGTGCGTGCGTGCGTGCGTGCGTGCGTGCGTGCGTGCGTGCGTGCGTACGTACGAGTGTTCACAACAACCCACTTCCCCGTCTGTTGTCGGCGGCCGCTGCCGCCGGTAATTGCTTCAGTGTGCCTCGCATCGATACCGCAGTGAACCTTACAGTCGCACTTTTTAACGGCGCCCTAAAATCTCCAAGCACATGCGAATAGAGCCATCCGATCTCAGTGTAGACGGCTTAATGTCCTTTTTATCTGGTGCTCATTGCGAACATTACCGGGGACCAAAGTCTGCCGGGACCCGGCTTTATCCGCAATGATGTCTCCACAATATAAAACACTGTTTGACGAGAAACTGTCGTTTCTTTAGAAACGCACCACAAGGATAGGAAAGAAACGGGGAATGTGCCACGTTAACGTGTTCCTTTCACCTTGTGTAACTGAGGCAACTCAAAGTTCTTCTTCTTTTCTTGTCCTCTTCATCTCCACTGGGACATAAGGCTACAGCAGGGTCCTGTCCTTTGTTGCGGCCTGCGCCTCGCCCCACGAGAGCCCGATCTCTTCTAGTTCCGTAATTATATATACTGTCTTCTGCCATGTTGTCTTTGGTCGCCCTGGCTTCCTTCTTCCGTGTGGTGTCCATCTTAGGGCATGTCTTAGCCACATCAATCGTTAAATTCCTAAGATAGCACTATTGCAGCCCGTCTTAATTCATGTGGGTTCCACGTTAGACATTTTTGGGGCCATGCTATACGGCGGATCTTTCTCAAGCATCCATAGTGGAAGGCGCAACTCATAGTGCGTCAGTGAATTTATCTCCTCATCCACCTGATATAAACAACATTCAAGATTAATGTCACACACGTGAGTTGGCATCCAGATAGGTATAACTTGTCAAGCTGGTAGCCTAAGCCTATAGCACCAGCGGTATGCATAAACCATATATAATATTTATATATGCCATTGGCAAAATCCAGGGAAGTGCCCGTCTATCACTCAGATATGTACTGCCCAGTTCACCTTTCGCACGACGCCAGTTTGCATTCCGGAACGTTTTTCACAATCCACAAACGACCGTGTTGTGTTCTAACAGACGCACAAATTGCGTCTTAGAAAAGCGATAAGTTAGCGCGAGAGATGATTCAAAGCATCTCACTCATGGACAAGACAGGCCGGAAACGAGTAGATGGTTTAGCTGTTACAAATAACGAAGAAAGTCGTCTTGTAATGATATCGCTATGTTTGTGGAGAATCTGCGACAAATCGTCTTGTCAGACCCGACGTGGATCAATCTAAATGAGGCAGTCGATTCGATTCCCCTTAGTGTCATCGTGAAATAAGCTCATCTCTCGACAGATATGTAATCGACATGTTGAATTTGTTCTGGGAGACACGGTACTGATATCGTGGCCTGTTATCGATTTCAGGAGAGTTTTCTGCGGCATGACGATATTAATGGACGGTGTCTTGAGGCCGACGGAAGAGGAAGTGACGTCATAGGCCGGTGGGACGGACTTGTCGGAAGACAAAGCACGTTTCGTACCTGCTGGTGCGAGGAATGATGGGGAAGATTATGATGACGATTTAAATAATGATGATAGTAGTTGTTGTGTGGTGATGATGGTGGTGGTTGAGTGGTGGCGGTGGCGGTGATGATGGTGGCCGTTGTGGTGGTGGTTGTGGTGGTGTTTGTGGTGGTGGCGGTGAAGCGTGTGGAAGTTTTGGTGGTAGTTGTGGAGGTGTGACGGTGAACGTGAGAGTGATGCATGTTGTCTTAGTCGGTTGGTATGTACCTGGCATAACAGAAAACATGCTTCACAAATCGCGGCAATTTAAAAAAAAACCAGGAACCGGTGTTTTGTATATAGCGACGTTCACGGTCCGTGCCTTGAGATACGTCGTTCACTGCTAAATGCCTTTGTACGCCTTAACGCTAAATGCCTTTGTCCGCGTTCAGCGGTGATTCGAGACCCATGTAGCGCGGCAGTTCAAATGACGCCGCAGCCTCGGGGCGCAATCGGCGAGCTGGGCGTAGTGAAACAACAGCGACCGTGTGAGTTTGGTTTGCGTGTACACACAAGCACGCGATTGTCATCCACCGAACAGAAGCGTGTCGCGTTCTCACAGATAACATCGCAGTGTTAGACTACAACGATCGTAGATTTAATCTCCCGTATCGTGTGACCACAGATCGACTTCTCACGGTTGGCGTCGCCCGAGATCGCGCGAATTTACGGACCGGAACAAGCACACGTGACACGTTACCTTTGACCTCCATCTGAAATGTATCAACGCAGCCGAAGGCGCGAAATCGATCACTGAGCGAGGCGCGTAAAAAATGTCGTGGTGCCAACGCGCATGCGCGGTGTATGGACGAGAATATACGGCGGGGCGACGGAAATGTGACCGATTCATTCGACGCGTGAATGGAGAGCTTCTCGCGGCTATTGTGGGCGAGCGGCGACGTAATTACAAGATAGACTTGCTGGTGGTATATCAAACGCACCCGGAATCAGCGAGAGAACGAGACAGTAATATGAGGTATCAGTTATCGAGTCACAGACGCTGACAGCCAACGAACCATCCGATACTGAGCATTGTTCTTTTTTAGTCTTAGGATTGATAGCGGACGGTTCAAGCGCGCGCGAAGATGACGCCGTCAAATAGTTCAATGTGGACGGGTCGTTGACTCGCTAGAACACATCTGAAAATTTGATTTTGAATCTTGGCGAACCAAACAGCAGTACGGTTGCGTGATTGCATCGTGAAAAAAGCACCTTCTCGTAACTAACCATTGATAGTGACTACAGCTGTGACATAACCAGGGGGCGGGGGGCCACGCTCCCCAATCCCGGAAAAAAATTGGATGATGGGGAACGAAGGACCAAAAACTGACTGCCTGATTCATAGAGTCACAAAGTACAGTGGGTTTCATGATGCCTGTGTAAGATTTTCAATCCCAGTCCTACCGTTTCGCAAACTATTCATCATTCTAATAGGATTAAGTTAGGACTTCTCCACTACGGTCGCTGGCTGCAACATAAGAGTTGACAGAGCAATAAAAACGTAATTATTCTCAATGTGCAGGATGGCTAATAGCTGTTAAGGATTCAAAATA
>CBDHHR010001128.1:10000-20000 GCA_965263245.1 Metamycoplasmataceae bacterium
ACGTACACGTACACGTACACGTACACGTACACGTACACGTACACGACACGTACACGTACACGTACACGTACACGTACACGTACACGTTGAAATTAAAACCACCGGCCGGAGACACTGGTATTTCGACGTTTTTAATGCTAATCGACATAATAGAAGCAAAATAATCAATACAAGCACATTTTCTAGAACAACGCAACGCAACACATTACATTCGGGTTGTATTCCTGTATATGTGGTCAAGTACCTAATGTTCACGTACAACATATAGGAACTTAGCAACCAAAATTCTAGGTTCATAAATTTCAGTCGTAAAGATCAGTTGCAGGCTCAATGATATACATATAACATTTAGTAACCATGATGCAAATATATAATGACAACAGCAGATAAAATCAGACTGGCCATTCAGTGTTATGTCACTCACGTCATGGCAAGAAATGGGTTTAAATGGCAAAACACCCACATCTCAATTAAACAAACCGCACCTGGAGCGATAGAACGTCACACGGGGAAAACAAAATAGACGTGTCGTTTTGTTTTCTAATTATTAAAGTTGTGTACGTGAAATATACTTGATATGTAACTGAAATGTATTTTCGTATCAATTAATGAAGGACGTGTACAAAAACAAGCACTTGTCATTTCATTAACACAAGTACAAACCGCTAACGGAAACGTACTGTAAAATATACTTAACATAAAAGTATACTGTAAAGTACACAACATCAAATACATGTACAAATGATTGACGCTACAGTAACATGGCATTTACTGTATTATGATTACCTCAAGCAAATCCGTCTTAAAAATGAACACGGCAACATTTCTTAAAACAACCAAACATCCGAATTGTACACGGGACATTTGTTTGGCAGATATTCATGGCACCGTGCCACGACACGTGCATAGGTCGGCATCAATATTTCATAACAATTCACACTATGAGTAGTAACTTACATGTAATATTTAAACCTCTATAATACGCTTCTATGTATATTGTCAAAACAACACGGTATATGATTGATTGTTGTTTCATGTAAAGCCGATATATACATAATTAAGCATGTTTATTTGTTTTTGTATGTACGCAAATGTGATTTCCATTTCTTTTTAATATATCAGTTTTTTATTTAATTTATTATTGTTATAACATACGTATTTTTGTATAACGATTATATTTATAATATATATATATATATATATATATATATATATATATATATATATATATATATATATATATATATATACATATGCAAATACACACACACACACACACACACACACACACACACACACACACACACACACACACACACACACACACACACACACACACACACACACACACACACACACATACAAACACACACACACACACACACACACACACACACACACACACACACACACACACACACACACACACACACACACACACACACACACACACACACCTATGCCATCTGGCCATATGCCGAAAGGCAAGAAAGCAATTGTGTTTTACCATCAAATGTGAGTCGCGATAAGCCGAGGGCAGACGCTTCAAACGGACGGTCATTCGACCATACAACTCGGTGTTGCATTTTTCATTATTCCTGTACCGCGTCATTGGTTCCGCGTCGCCAGTGAACAGTTGTGACGTCAATGGTCGAACAATCGAAGCGAAGCTCACGGTTCCGTGTCAACGCGCACTTCCGGGAAAAATTGGCTAAATAATTATGTAAATTGTCACTTTGATCGCGACTTTTCAACGCAGTCTCTAAATTATGCATGTCTAAAAGCCGCATAAAACACATGTACGGCTGAACACAAAGAGCACGATTGTGAGTTGTGTCGATTTACTGAACGACAATAGTATTGTTATTTTTAATGTAACAAATAAAAATGTGTGTGCCAGGCTGTAGTGCCAAATGATATGTTGTTTACGATGGATGTTTACGTGTCTGCATACAACAAGATGTTGCCGTTTGTGTCTATATGGATACTCAAGCGTCATTTGGCTATGCCTTTATATATTATGATGATATGCTACATGGCTACATCCTGTTCTACTTACTTTACTTGTCTTCATTATCGCCAGTAAGCTGTCGTTTCTTTAGAAATGCACTCACTACACGGAAAGGAAAGAGACAGGGTATGTGTCGTGTTTGCATGTTCCTTCACCTCGTGTAACTGAGATTACTCATAGTTTTTCTCTTCTTGTCCTCTTCATCCTCACATAAGGCTACGATCTTCGCTGTGGCCTGCGCCTCGCCCCACGAGAGCCCGATCTCTTCTAGCTCCGCCATCAGTGTCCGTTGCCATGTTGTCTTTTGTCGTCCTGGCTTCCTTCTCCCGGGTAGTGTCCGGGAGATGTTCTTTTTTGGAGCTACCGTCTTTACGCATTCTCAGGACGTGTTCTAGCCATTTCAACCGTCGGAGTTTAATTTCCAGGACAGCACTGTTGCAGCCCGTCCTCTTATAGAGGTCAACATCCTATTGTAGTGTATTATCATATAAAAACACATACAAGTTCTAAATAATTATAAGTAAACACCACTAACTGGAGGCCGAGTCGCGCCAAAACAAGATGTTAAAGCAAAGTGTACAATCAGACTTATCGTAATTAATATTTTCGTTACAAAATTGTGTTTTTTATTTAATATTAATCCGACTAATGAAGGACGCCTGCTGCAGTTCGTTACCAGCGACGTGGTGTATTGTAAATGGAACAAAAGTATTTCTGAACTGATCTACATAAAATAATAAACTATAATATACAATATAACGCTATTAGTTCAATCAGAACACGTTTAATAAATCGGTAGATGTTGTATTTTGGTGAACTGTCACAGCTACCGACGGTTGACACCTTGGGTCCCGTCCCGCAAGCTCCTATTTGTGTTCACGTTGACAGCAGTGACAATGTGCGGCTGACGCGTATTGACTAGTTACATGTATACATGATCAACGTTTGGAGCAACATTTATCTTAAAGAACAAACTCAGCCTTATGAATAAAAGCAAGAGTCACGTTGTGTCACAACGCAACGCGTACAAGAACAAAAATAAAGCACATATTAAAATATGTTCAGCGCATTGCATTGCCCGGATGTCACTTGGCTAACTGCTGTCTTCCAGTGACACCATCATCATTTAAAATAACCACCATGTACACATTTGTAGTCTTACAACAAAAATACAACAAAACAATTGTGAAGATCAAATTTAACAAGTTGTTAATCATCACCAACTCTGTACAACTAAAAACGATTATATAATGGGTCCCAGATCTCCCGAAATTACGCAGGTTCCGATTTAACGTCGTGCATCCCTCCATCCACAATAAATAAAATAAATGTAAACAATGTATATACTATTTTACCTCCACAGTTGAAAGAAACAAATTGGGGCAGCTATAGTTCTCACCGTTACAGTGTTCTCAATAATTTTATGAACTATTCCTCGATCATTCAACTGCTGCTGGCGCCACCTGTGGAATGACTGATGAATCACTGAAACATACAATAGGCAACATAACTACTTTCGTGTTTTTCCAAATGCAGCCCTAATTGGTAGGTCAGAAGTCAAATGAAATGAATAAGTAGATAGAATCGAAAGGATCTCTGCACTTTAGAGGATGTACACTTAACCACGCCAGCTTCGCAAGTCAGAACCACTCCGCTGCGCTACTGTACCCTTGGCGGATAGTTTCCAAAACCGTGGGAGTGACGTATACAACTATGGTAATTGATTTCGCCAGTCGCCACTGCGTCAGCAGTGAGAACTGCGCAAATGCAAATATAACGACCCGTTTGCATCCTAAGCAGCACGGTTGGCTGAATTTTTTATTATGGTCACCTGACCTGATTTGAACGATACATCCAGTGAGCGATTTCACTGGCTGACGTTAAAATATGAGTTTTTGACAGGGCTGTGCCAGGGGTAGAAAAGAGCTGGTACTTGGGTAATTAGGTGCATCGACCCCATGACGCGCGAGGACGCACTACGCAAAAACTGAGGTAATAAGGCAGTGATTACATTTTTAAAGTTCGTCTAATTTGTTTCAACAACGGATTTTGTTTAATGATGAATTTTTCTTAAGAGCTCTATATAGCTAGATGAAAATGTCCGAAGGGTGGCGTATTCGTCAGCCAGTAGCCACAAACGGTGTCGTTGCGTGTTGCTGCGAGTGTAGTTAGGTAAGGAGGGCGGAAAGGTCAACACCTGTGTACATAGTAATTGCCACTGATCGATAGGGTTGGAATACTTATGCAGATTGTAAGAAATAACGCGTGGAGCGCGAAACAGCCCGGCCGGTAGGACGAATTCGTACATCGCCTCGACAGCCGCGAATTACAGCTGCGAATCGACAAGACTAGATTAGTTTAGTTTAGTTTACATATCAAGTTACATCTCTAAGCAAGATCGTGTGTGTGTGTGTGTGTGTGTGTGTGTGTGTGTGTGTGTGTGTGTGTGTGTGTGTGTGTGTGTGTGTGTGTGTGTGTGTGTGTGTGTGTGTGTGTGTGTGTGTGTGTGTGTGTGTGTGTGTGTGTGTGTGTGTGTGTGTGTGTGTGTGTGTGTGTGTGTGTGTGTGTGTGTGTGTGTGTGTGTGTGTGTGTGTGTGTGTGTGTGTGTGTGTGTGTGTGTGTGTGTGTGTGTGTGTGTGTGTGTGTGTGTGTGTGTGTGTGTGTGTGTGTGTGTGTGTGTGTGTGTGTGTGTGTGTGTGTGTGTGTGTGTGTGTGTGTGTGTGTGTGTATGTATGTATGTATGTATGTATGTATGTATGTATGTATGTATGTATGTATGTATGTATGTATGTAGTGTCATAATAGTCATTACAAATACATAACATATTTGAGTAAAGTTAACGGTGTTACTGTTTAGGAACAAAACTGATTACATATCATAGATAAAAATTTGGACCTTCAGCAAACCAGTGTCTTAGACGTCCTTTTGTTGCGTGGTGTGTTTGCTTTGTGTGACAATGTAAAATTGGTTATCTAAAGAGGTCGTACACGATCTGCGATGTGCTTTGCCGCGCTGATTAAACCAGTAATAAATTACAAACACATGCCCGTGTCTTGGACGATCTCACACCAGCCTTTGTTGTGCCTCGCGCTATGATGTGAACGTTCCGCCGTTCCGGTGGCCAGACCGTTTCTTCCGACCCGCGACGAACCCCGTGACCCGAGGAAGACAAATGGCCATCAACAGGGGCGACAGAACCTGCGGAAACAGCGACTGTGTCACGCAACGGATGAACGGCAAGTCTGAAAAATGGCTTCCTCTAATCACACGGCGTACACATCACAGATCGTCGGCTTACCAGCATCTGCTGACGCCTGTTACAAGCTCTCAACGACCTGGGATTCTCTCACGGTCGCCCGCTATGTAGTTGCTGAATCTGTGAAATATCGCGAAAAGGTCATGGTTGATTTAAATTTAACAAGATTTCAAATTGAGTAAAATTGTGGGCAAACTCCTATGCATAGGACTAGCGGAGAAGGAAGACTGGCTTATCAATAGTTGTGGTTAAATCAAACTGTTGTTTTTGATGGCTCGCCTTTTTGAGATATTTGTTACAAATGCTTGTAGAATAATCATGCTATAGTCGTGAACACTTTCTGATATAATATTTGTAATTTACATTGTTCCATTCACTAGTTTTAATTCATGGCATAGTCACTGTATCTGTTTAGATTTATTTTAAACTACACGTCACTCAATTATAAATGCAGGTGTTTGGCTTGCGTTGAAAGCTGCAACGTCGTGACACATACCCGCAACCACTGATAGTCTAGCTGATGCACAAACAACTTTTTCATTGCTTACATGATTGAGTCATCGGATGGATATGTAGACGTGTTTTTATAAATCATACAACAGCAGAGTGAACTGTGTCGGAATCGACGCTTCGCCTACAACATGTTTAATCAACGCAAGGTGTTTTCCCTGCGTCAAATTTATTAAGTGGCTGATTTTGTGTGAATAAGGTTCGTTTTTATAACATTCAACGCACTGGGCAAGCCATATATTTTGAGCCAAATACAACGTTAACGATGGCAAACTCAAGCCAGGGTATAACAAATTATTGCACACACCGACTGCATGATGAAATGCAGTATAGTATAGACATTGGCGAACGCCCGAGAGAATAATTAGTTGTGGTGTTATTAATTAGGAATGAAACTATATATTTACTACTAGTTGCACATCTGGGAAAGATAGGATATCACATATTATGAACGATAATAACAATTACTAGCAATATGAGGTGCGCATAGGTCAAACAGGATGTGTGGGTGTCATTTGTGCGGTGCGTGATTGGTATAACAATAATTGTCGGACATCTTTCATATACTGAATTTGATACATTGTAACATTATTATTTTTCGTGACAATATATTGACATTCTGTCAGCTACTATATATTTATTAACATATACAAAGTAGACATGACTAAGTAAAAATAAGTTACCACAATGGTCATTTGTGATAAGACGTTTATTGTTGGCAGCTTTCTGTACAGTGAATTTCGACCCATCAACGAACGAAGGACATTAGAAACTTAATCCATCACTCATTCCTCCGGTAACCCTTTTGTGATGTAACGGTTGCAATAGCAGAAATAAAAAACGTGCATTGTCTGTGTTAGATGTCCAGGAATTGGCTGGACAAAGAAGGCAAAGAAGAAGAGGAAGAAAAAGAAGAAGAGGAAGAAAAAGAACAAGAAGAAGAAGAAGAAAAAGAAGATGAAGAAAAGGAAGAGGAAGAGAAAGAAGACGAAGAAAAAGAACAAGAAGAAGAAGAAGAAAAAGAAGAGGAAGAAAATAAGAAGAAGAAGAGGAAGAAAAGGAACAAGAAGAAAAAGAAGAAGAAAAAGAAGATGAAGAAAAGGAAGAGGAAGAGAAAGAAGAGGAAGAAACAGAAGAGGAAGAGGAAGAAAAAGAAGAGGAAGAAAAAGAAGAAGAAGAAAGGGAAAACGAAGAGAAAGAAGATGAAGAAAAGGAAGAGGAAGAGGAATAAAAAGAAGAGGAAGAAAAAGAAGATGAAGAAAAGGAAGAGGAAGAGAAAGAAGAGGAAACAACAGAAGAGGAAGAGGAAGAAAACGAAGAGGAAGAAAAGGAAGAGGAAGAGAAAGAAGAGGAAGAAAACGAAGATGAAGAAAAGGAAGAGGAAGAAAAAGAAGACGAAGAAGAGGAAGAGAAAGAAGAGGAAGAAACAGAAGAGGAAGAAAAGGAAGAGGAAGAGAAAGAAGAGGAAGAAAAAGAAGATGAAGAAACAGAAGAGGAAGAAACAGAAGAGGAAAGAGTGAAGAGAAAGAAAAAGAAACAGAAGATTAACGGAGTTTCAAGAGGAGGTCAACGTATGCACCTCCACGAGTGAAACATCCCGCCATCCGTCTCCACGCGAAGTGTTGATCTATTATGTTGTTGCAGCAATTAATATAAGTTGTTTTGACAATATTTACTGGCGCTGATTTGTCAGCCTCATCCACGTCTACAGCAAAGATGTGGTAATGGAGATTTCGAAACAAATGCACAAGCAAAGAGACAGAGACACCATCCGTAACTCAGCTGGAAGAGAGGAATGTCTTGATGTCAGCCAAGTGGGCGAAATGTCCGATGTTTTATGTCTAGTAATCTTTCAGGCCGGGAACCACTCGGTACACGGGCATTCATCGTTGCGAGATGGACGGTAACGATGTGTACGTAGCACGAACGACGAACATCTTCTCCGGCAGAGACTTGCTGTCGTGCTATGTGTAGTTGGCACAGGATCAGTAAAGCGATGTTATGGCCTCTGGAACTGTTTTGTTGTTACCTTTGTTAATTTCTGAGTGCACGTACGCGTGCGGAATGGGTTTAACGTGTGTAGCATATAAAATGAGCGTGTTACAAGTACGTCATTACGAATAGATGTGCGTTCTAATAACACCCACACAAAGAAGTTGTGCGCACGCGTCCGCACGCGCATGCACGCACGCACGCGCACACACGCACGCACAACACACACACACACACACACACACACACACACACACACACACACACACACACACATTCACGACCGATACATAGAAGACTCCCGATTCCGCTGAGTTCGACAACGGTTGGATCGCCCGTTGGTGGCAAAGCATCTGTTGCCAAAATGCAGCGCACACAGACAATTATGTAAGTACGCCGATTACTCAAACGTCGGAACCAGTTGGTCGTAAATTCATTACGTACACGTGTCGAGAGATAGTCGCTTCCTGCGGGCGTTGCTGACACTGCCATGATATATTCACCGAGTTATACATTTATAATATGACGGACGGGAGAAAATATTGTTTGCTTGCATAACTTACAGTTCCTGTAGTTTTTGCTGAAACAACTTAGTTTGGAGGTGGCACAGGTCAGATGTAGGTTGAGTACATTAACTTTTGAAACACTCAAATACGCACGCACGCACGCACGCACGCATGCACGCACACACCATTCACATACACACACTCGCGCGCACACTCACACACACGCACACCACACACACACACACACACACACACACACACACACACACACACACACACACACACACACACACACACACGCACACACGCACACACGCACACACGCACACACGCACACACGCACACACGCACACACACACACACACACACACACACACACACACACACACACAGTCGAACTTGGTCTTATCTTTGCCACCACAGAACGGAGCAATCGGCTCTTTCCAAACAACGATATCAAGATCGTCCATTTGCATATGATAATACAATATTCATGCACATAATCAACAAGAAAATGTAGAGAACAAATGAGGAGTTTTAGACTGAGAATCAATGTGTATAAAACTAAGATCAACACCATTAACATGAAAGAGGAATATAACATATTAAGGACAGCTAGTGACGAAGCATTTGAGCAAGTAGCAGACTTCCGGTATCTAACCTCCTGCAAGCAACGAATGTTACCAGCGCGTTGCTTTTCCTGGCAAGTAAATAGCGGTTGATCAATCCTTTTTATCTAGTAAGAGCAAACTTCGGTCAGTTAAAAAAAAACGTTCGAACCAATTAACTCTATTATATATGGTAACAGATACAATTATATGAGTCTGTGCCTCAAGACGTATTAACAAAACCTAATAATTTTCAACTACACTTAAAAGTATTATGCAACTTCGTTTGTCCCCGATAAAATAGTGTTAAATCATGTTCGAAACCCTCCGCGTGGAATGCACGGCACGCGATCACAGGGCTGCAGGAATCACCCCCATGGGAAGACAGGGAAGGCGACCGCTGTTCCCTGTACCTAGTGACCTAGTCTCCACGGACCCGTGACTTGCGCGAGACCGCGAATAAAAAGAGAGACATCGCATTGTGCACGTGACACCGCGCGCCTGTCGAAAGCCCATGCATTAATTACGCATCCATCACATACAATTAGCGTCGCGCTGAACAAAGGATAACTGGCTGATTCACGATAATGTCCCCCATATATTTATTTAGCAGCGACATTATTGCGTCTGTCGCATTAAACAGCCGCTTCATTGCGCTGACTCGCTAATCAGTGTTGACCGTTCGAGATGATAGACTGTGTTATGTGTTTTATCATTTCCCGTGAAATCCAATTGATTAGGACAGAGGTTTTGCGGGAAACACGGAGACAGTGATACGCGTGCAATGCTCGTGACTTTCTATTAACCGTAAACGGCCTTGTCCTGCTCACGTGATCGAGTACATAAGTAATTACATTGCTGATAACGTTATGTATGTGAATTGCGCTATTACTATGATATGACATATCCGATAGACCTAGCATTCGTGCATTGCAACCTACAGCTGATACTGTAGGAAGTCTGCCTTGTGTTTTTATTGCAAGGACGTTAATTTAAGGTGGGAATTTCATCACAACATTCAAGCGGAATGCCAGTCTGATAACAATATGAGTTCGGCACCATTTTGGATAGCTTGCGATCACACAATACGTGGGTCAGTTAATCACCCGTAAGTGA
>CBDHHR010001129.1:0-2500 GCA_965263245.1 Metamycoplasmataceae bacterium
TGTACAAGGTCATCCATTCTGTGATAAATGACTCCTACATGCAAAGTAACACGTTTAAGAAACTGCAAGACTATCGCATATTTCACATGAATGTTTATACAGTTGTATGTTAAATGAATGTTTAAGTTTAACTGTGCACATCCTATAAGACATTTGAGTCAAGCAGCAGCATGGTGAGAACAACATATCTCTGCTTGCCAGTATCTGCAGTACTCCACAACCATTAACTTTCAGAAAGACTCATATCTGTGACATTGTTTTTTGGTTGTTTTATTCAAACTATATCTCATCCCATGGCCAGTTGAACACAGTGCAAAAAATACAACTATTTACATAATGATATATGTACAAGCAAGTGTTTTCATATTTTATGTACATATCTGGTCTGCGACAGGAGTCATTTACAAGTATACACCTCATACAAATTTCTCTGACAACAGAACTATTAGTGAGAGATGCATTTGTATCTTGAATAATTCTGACTTAAAGGGAGGATGCCAGCTCCTCTGCCCAGAATTGGTCAAGCAGTAATTTGTAATGGGAACTTACCGTGTGGGAAAGTTAAACATCAAAGGCTATTGTGCCTTGGCATTACTCCCAATCCATTTTTATTTTGAAACTGAATGTTCTGTTTATAATTTGAATGAGTTGCAGGCATAATCTTTCAAATTGCAATTTTTTTGTTCTTAGCTTAATAAAGTAACTAAACACAAATAATCAGGCAATAAACCTTCAACATGCATGTTGTAGTCATAAGAATAAAATAGTAAATGAAAAAAACCTAGGAGCTGGTAACCCCACCAGTACTGTCCAATTGTAAAGAATTTTTAATTTCAAAAAACGATTGTAGAATGAAGCCCATTACACAACAATAGAATGGGAAAATATATATATTTTGCATTCAGACTTCAACGTTACTCACCAGCATGAGAGATGCGCAAGTAATCAACAGAACTATTCAGGAATCATTCTGACGGACGAGGAACAATTTAAACATTGACTTGGTTAGTACTCGAGTAATAGATTATTTACATTGTCCCGGATCATTGAGGCAAAAAAGAGGATCTCTTATATATATATACCAGTTTTGTGATTGGCATGGGATTGTGTGCAAACATAGTTAATCACCATTGCAATATGTCGGCATAGCAAACCTTGCATAGCAAGCCTTGATAGAAGAGGGTCCAGCATCATGTCCAAATCACCATGGCAACATGTCAGAGTTGTCATCTTGTTAGAACTTGCACCACTTTGACACTGTTTAAGCCTGCAACCCACTGCCAAATGTTAATGCGTGCAACATGCTGACACTGTTAGAGCTTACAACACACTGACATTGTGACAGCCTGCAACACACTTATAAATGTTAATGCGTGCAACACACTGACAGTGTGAGAGCTTGCAACACACTGACAAATGTTAATGTGTGCAGCACACTGACACTGTTAGACATTGCAACATACTGACATTTTGACAGCCTGAAAAACACTGACACTTTTATAACCTGCAATATGTGACAATGTTTGAGCCTGCAACACTGACACTGAGAGATCCTGCAACACATTGTCACCTTTACAGCCTGTAACTACAGAGACTCCTCTAAAACAATCGTAGGTGCAAATTGAGGAGCCACAGTTAGAAATTTACCACGTAGCTGAATCTGTACATCACCACAATCAAATTATTCCAGAAAAAACAACATAATGCAAACAACTGATTATGTCTACATCTATGTGTGTGTTTGTTTGTTTGTTGATGTACATGTGTGTGCATTTACTTTTACGTATGTGCTTGTATGTGTATGTATGTGTACATGTGTGTGTTTATGTGTGTGTGTACATGTGTGTGCCTGCATGCCTCCATATGTGTATGTACATGAATGTGTTTGTTAATAACTGAGAATAACCTACAGACTACATCCAACAGTTATCTTATGACACTTTAAAAAACTGTTTACAACACAATAATTTTTTTTATCATAAAAAAGGAAGTGGAGTTAAAATGGGAAAACAAAATGATGTTGGAAGTAGTGTGATTTTAGAGCTCTGACACAGGATGATAAAGAGCTGGTAAGAACAGCCAACTGACCGGTGACAATGCCAGTTGCTCAGCTGACACAAACATGGAACACCAGGAAAGTGTAAACAATGCACTGACAATGGTTAGTTCATTAATGAAAGCATTATTGCAACTAGGATGTATCACACATGAGCTTAATCATCTATGCTCATTTTCACCATCAAGGTCACTATTAAAGTCACATTTGGAATTGGTAAAAATGAGTAGATTAGCAAGCTAATCAGAATCTGTATCCATTAGTATTGTGTTTTGTAAATTATTTGGCACTAGAACATTATTCTGTCATTAGATGAGAAACAATATATCTAGAAAGTTTGTCACCATAGCATCATTCTGTTATGCAATGTATAATGACATTGACATCTCTGTAGTTTAGTTGTCATAGTCACTTGCTGTCTGTCTGTCTGTCTGTCTGTCTGCA
>CBDHHR010001130.1:0-5000 GCA_965263245.1 Metamycoplasmataceae bacterium
CTTTCATATTCCGTTTTAGGGTCATGGACAAACCAAATAGAAACCATTTAAAGTTCGTTATACTTGAAATACGAACTGTTCAGAATCCAGTTTTACAATGTTGCAAAGTGTCCCCCACTTCGCTATGGCAGGTCGCGTTTGGCTACGAGTTGTATTTACACGTTGATTGCAGCGAGGCAAAGTTATTCATAAGCAAGTCCATGTGGTATCCAATGGAACAGGTGAGACCGGTAGTTAAATGCGGAGCGTTTTGTGCAATCATAATGATGGGAAATTGTGCGATAAAAGAACATTTTACTTTACCTTCGGCAAGTTACACCATGCAAAATTCATTGAAGCAGTGCTAGTGTGTTTCATTGCCACTAGTTGTTTGTTGATTTTGGTATGCCTCAAAGTTTCATCATTTATTCACATGTTAATTAATCAGATATACACTCTAACGGACTGAATATATCACCCGTATGAATGACAGCAGACTCCCAAAGGCTGTGTTTTTTGGAGAATTAGCCATGATCGCCCGTAGACACGCAAAGGCACACAAAAATGCATATGCACACGAACATGTACACCCTGAATAACACACAAACACACACGCTCAAATGCACACACACGCACCACACACACACACACACACACACACACACACACACACACTCACACGCACACACGCACACACGCACACACGCACACACGCACACACGCACACACGCACACACGCACACACGCACACACGCACACACGCACACACGCACACACATACACACACTCGCGTGCGCGCGCGCGCACACACAGACACAGGCACAGGCACAGGCACACGCACACGCACACACACACGGACACGGACACGGACACGGACACGGACACGGACACGGACACGGACACGGACACGGACACGGACACGGACACGCACACGCACACGCACACGCACACGCACACGCACACGCACACGCACACGCACACGCACACGCACACGCACACGCACACGCACACGCACACGCACACGCACACGCACACGCACACGCACACGCACACGCACACGCACACGCACACGCACACGCACACGCACACGCACACGCACACGCACACGCACACGCACACGCACACGCACACGCACACGCACACGCACACGCACACGCACACGCACACGCACACGCACACGCACACGCACACGCACACGCACACGCACACGCACACGCACACGCACACGCACACGCACACGCACACGCACACGCACACGCACAGGCCTGCCTGCCTGCCTGCCTGCCTGCCTGCCTGCCGCCTGCCTGCCTGCCTGCCTGCCTGCCTGCCTGCCTGCCTGCCTGCCTGCCTGCCTGCCTGCCTGCCTGCCTGCCTGCCTGCCTGCCTGCCTGCCTGCCTGCCTGCCTGCCTGCCTGCCTGCCTGCCTGCGTGCGTGCGTGCGTGCGTGCGTGCGTGCGTGCGTGCGTGCGTGCGTGCGTGCGTGCGTGCGTGCGTGCGTGCGTGCGTGCGTGCGTGCGTGCGTGCGTGCGTGCGTGCCTGCCGCCTGCCTGCCTGCCTGCCTGCCTGCCTGCCTGCCTGCCTGCCTGCCTGCCTGCCTGCCTGCCTGCCTGCCTGCCTGCCTGCCTGCCTGCCTGCCTGCCTGCCTGCCTGCCTGCCTGCCTGCCTGCCTGCCTGCCTGCCTGCCTGCCTGCCTGCCTGCCTGCCTGTACGTATGAATCAAATCAGATATCTCAGAAATATACTTTTGTTCTCTTCAGTGATAACCTACTCGAGGACACACTACGTTTGTGCAGTTCATCCGTGTCATCGAAACAAATAATGTTTACATGAATAATTGCTGCAGCGGTAGGCCTAATGGCAGTGGTTGGCAGTGTATATGGGCTCCTTGTAAACCTGAGACTCCGTCTAAATAACAATCTAATAATCGCAAAATAATGTCGAAACGGTCGACGCCGCCCACGCATAACACATAAAACAAACAAATTAACATTCTCTTCCACCTAAGTAATTATGCACAAACTACGAGTACATTTGAGTGCGCTAAGATGTTTATGTAAGGACGCTGTTTGGTTTTTAACGCGCTTGCCTGAGTGCCTGTCTGCCTGTCTGCCTGTCTGCCCGCCCTCCCGCCCTCTCCTTGTATTATATTTGACTCACGTGACGATTCTAACTGGAGCTATAAAGCAGGTATTCAGCTTCCGGGTAGATTTTCATCCAAGTACGTGAAACCATTGTCCCACATTTATTGTTAGTTATTCACATTGTATTACATCGTAATGTCATAGCTTCAAAAAAGAAGGTTACAAGGAGTTCAGAATCTTTGTTAGTGAGCCAGGTTTCAGTAACTGCAACACTGTCTAAGTCATGTTCGTGTATATGGTATAAAATGTCAGTTGTCTGGCGGCGAACAGATCTTGCGTTGATGGTGCATACAGAAGCTGTTGTAATCGGGCAGATTTCCAGAATCGATGTAACTGTGACGGGAATTAGGTTTTAATGATATTGTGATGATAGCACGCGCATGTAGGAGCTGGCTGGCTGGGCGATTACAATGTGTGTATCTTACTGATATTGACGTCCACCTCGGCAGCCACACCGGTTTGATCGCTTTACAGCGATGCCAAGCTCAGGTATGGTGTTCCACGTAAGAGGAAACAGGCATGGCGAATTGAAATCTGTCGACTCCCCTTACTGGTATAAACGACATGGTAGATGGGATGCACAGCGCTGTGAGCAACGAATGTTGGAACAACGCTATATATAGATGTCACGATTATGATTACGATTAGGCAGTGTGTTTAGAAGGCTTGGTCAGGCTTGGCCATGCAGTGTGACATTCGCTGATGCATCTGCAGAAGTGACTGGTAGTTGGCAACAGTTGTAGTCACGGCTGACCGGTTGGTGGTACAGTTTGGTGATGTATTCATTAAACCTTTATGGAGATGTTGCATATATCTCAATTCATTCGTTGAAACACAGAATAGATAAGCTCACGGACATATTTGTCAAACATTACCTGTGTCGGATGAGAACAACTTAGTGAAATATCGTAATTATACATAGTTTTTTGTCTAAGGCGCAGCCACATAGGCGCAGCCACCTCGGTTCTCAAAAAGTAAACAATTGAGCAGTACCCAGTCACTGTGTCCCCCAAAAGCGCAACTTTACGCATTCTTCCCTGGCATAGCTGTTATACCTATCTCAGTCTTGACTTCTTTGGGAAGCCTGACTCTATTCTGCCATTATTGTGTGAAGACCCTCTTCCTTTCAGTTAAATGATATATAGCAACGGAGGCTGAACAAACTTGGCCAAAGTTAGAATGGCTGCACAGGATTCGAACAAGGATTGTCTCGTTTGAGGGTCCGATACCCCAGCCACTGCGCCACCTCGCTCCACGATGTCCAGAGCCAGTTTCATTGTAGAAGCATTTCACTATACACTTTATACATGGAAGGAAGCTTTAAAATAAAAACCAAAATGTCACTTCAAATTAACATATCCTTACCTTTATAAGTAATTGCAAAATGTGAACTTTTCACAGGGTATGCCATTAAATTAGAACATATCGATGTGCCGATTAAATAATCAACTTACTCCTGTCACAGTACATAATTACATAGTATACAACGTACGATTAGCCAAAGTGACGAAAAGCTAACCACACTAAACAAATACAATAAATTAATACATACAAAGAAGCTAAATTATATTCATTAAATTGATGCATATGACGATTTAGCAAATTAAGTCAAGATAATGCTAAAACAAAGTAAAAACCAATGTGACTCAGAATGATGACATACCTGGCGACGATGACCACAAGAAGGCTCACAAGAGTCAACTGCATGTCGCAGGTAGGTTAAACGGTAAAGAACAAGAATGGTTATAGAAAACACAATCTGCAATCTAGATCATATGCCAGTGGCGATAAAGTACGACCGCACAATCGTTGTACAAAGATAGACAAGGACACCGTGAGCTTGATGAGGTCGCTACGCTGGGTGGTCACGTGACCAAAATTCGACCAATCACCGTAGCAAATATCGCCCACGTCAAAAAAGGAAACAGTGCGAACGGTAAATGCAGGTGCAATTTGTACCGTTGGCCTGCATCCAGGGTGTGTCCGTATGTATTAATTATTAATTATTTAATGTGAATCATAGCAGATCCCACCCATTCCTTTAAAGATTGTACTGTAAAAATGTATATATATATATATATATATATATATATATATATATATATATATATATATATATATATATATATATATATATATATATATATATATTATTGATTTAATATACAAAAGTAAAAACATTATTATATAATTATTCTATTTAAATAGTAATTAATATTATTGAAATAACAATAATAAATATACAATAAAACAGTAACATTCATAATTTGAGTACACACGTCCGACATAGTCTAAATAATTATATAACAACTGTAAGATTATTAAACCATAAAAAATACTAATAATAAATAGTGAGTATTCACTTCAATAGATGAGTTCTAAAAGGATCCATCTCAATAATATTTCGATTTTCACTTTTTGCACGAATTGTAGTCTTCTTATAGCAAGGTATTTGGCTACATTATACGTATTCCCAATTTCAGTGTACACTACGTGTTGAGTTATATAAGGGCCAACTTCCAGCAATTAGGGCCTTTTAGAAACAACTTTTAAAAACTCCCTAGAGGACACCACCAGTCGTCTACCTATAATATTATAATATGATATGACGAAGTACCGCAAACATGAGAAAAGAAGTAATGTCGGTGAAGAACAAAATAAATATAATAAATGAAGAAGCAAAATACAAAGGGAGTGACAGCAATAGCTGAAAATGCAAGCAAGTCGCGAACCTCAAAGCCTACACTACGTGCCATTTAAGTGACCCGGGCCTAGGCTAGGACAAGTAAACGCCATTGATTTCGCCGCTGTTTAGTTCGATTGCTATGTTTTTGTCATAATGGGTCATACATGAATTAAAACATATAATTATTAGAAACA
>CBDHHR010001131.1:0-6988 GCA_965263245.1 Metamycoplasmataceae bacterium
ACGGCGGCTACAGGGGATAGGGCGGCTAGAGCCTGCGACCAGACGGGAGAGGGCGACTAGACGTGTGATGGCGGCTAGACGGGAGAGGGCGACTACACGGGAGTGGGCGACTAGACGGGAGAGGGCGATTAGACGGGAGAGGGCGACTGGACGAGAGAGGGCGACTAGACGGGAGAGGGCTACTAGACGGGAGAGGGCGACTAGACGGGAGAGGGCGAATAGGCGGGAGTGTGTGGCTATAGGGGAGAGGCGGCTAGAGGGAGTGGGCGGCTAGACGGGAGAGGGCGGAAAAGCGGGAGAGGGTGGCTAGAGGGGAGTAAGGCGGCTATACGGGATTGGGCGGCTAGACGGGAGAGGGAGACTAGACGGGAGAGAGCGGGTGGTCATGAGAGGACGAATAGAAGGGAGAGGGCGACTAGAAGGGAAAGGGCGACTAGTCTGCACAGGGCCACCAGCCTGGAGATGTCGATTAGATGAGAGAGGGCGACAAAACGGGGAGGGTAACTAGACGGGAGAGGGCAACTCTACGGGATAGAGCGAATAGACGGGAGAGGGCGACTGGAGGGGAGAGAGAGTGCGAATAGAGACAGAGAGTTGGTACACGTGAGAGGACGACTAGAAGGGAGAGGTCGACTAGACGTGAGAGGGCGGCTAGAAGATAGAGGACGACTAGTCTGGAGAAGGCGACTAGACAGGAGAGGGCGACTAAACGGGGAGGGCAACTAGACGAGAGAAGGCGACTAGACGGGCGAGGGCGACTAGACGGGAGAGGGCGACTAGACGGGAGAGGGCGACTAGACGGGAGAGGGCGGCTACAAGGGAGAGGGCGATTAGACGGGAGAGGGCGACTAGACGGGAGAGGGCGACTAGACGGCAAAGGGCGACTCGACGGGAGATTGCGACTAGACCTGAGAGTGCGACTAGACGGGATAGGGCGTCAAGATGGGAGAGGGAGGTGGGCAACTAGACGGGATACGGCGGCTAGATTGGAGAGGGCGACAAGTCGGGAGAAGGCGAGAAGAATGGCGGGTGCGACTAAATGGGATACGGCGGCTAGATGGGACAGGGCGACTAGATGGGGGAGGACAGCTAGGTGGGATAGGGCGGCTAGACGGTAAAAAGCTGCCATAGAGAGCGGCTAGAAGAGAGAGGGCGACTATACGGTAGAGTGCGACTACACGGGATAGGACGGCTAGAGCGGACAGGGCGGCTAGACTGGACCGGGCTGATAGACGGGACAGGGCTTTTAGAGAGGGCGAAAAATAGGGAGAGTGCGACTAGAAGCGAGAAGGCGGCAAGAAGAGAGAGGGAGGCTAGTCGGGAGTAGGCGGCTAGACCGAGGAGGGCGGCCAGAGAGGGCGACTTGATGGGAGAAGGCGACAAAACGTGAAAGGGCGACTAGTCGGGAGAAAGCGAGAAGACGTTAGTGGGCGACTAAACTGGAGACGACGGCTAGATGGGAGAGGGCGACTAGACGGGAGAGGGCTGCAACGTGAGAGAGGGCAGCTAGACAGGAGAAGACAGCTATACGGTACAGGGCGGTCAGAGGGAGCGGCTGGAGGGGAGAGTGCGGCTAGACGAGGGAGAGCGAGTAGACGGGAGAGGGCGGCTACTGAGAGCGAATAGAAGAGGGCGCTAGACTAGACGGGAGAAGGCGGCTAGACGGGACAGTGCGGCTAGTCGTGAGATGACGACTAGAAAGAAGAGGGCAACTAGACGGGAGAGGGCGAATAGACGGGAGAGGGCGGCTACAAGGGAGGGGGCGACAATACTGGAGAGGGCGACTAGACGGGAGAAGGCGAATAGACGGGAGACGGGGTCTGGACGAGAGAGGGCGACTATACGGGAGAGGGCGGCTACAAGGGAGAGGGCGACTAGACGGGAGAGGGCGACTAGAGAGGGCGACTAGATGGGAGAGGGAGACTAGACGGGAGAGGGCGGCTAGTCATGAGAGGACGACTAGAAGGGAGAGGGCGACTAGAAGGGAAAGGGCGACTAGCCTGCAGAGGGCCACTAGCCTCGTGAGGTCGACTAGATGAGAGAGGGCGACAAAATGGGGAAGGTAGCAAGACTAGAGAGGGCGACTAACGGGAGAGGGAGACTAGACGGGAGAGGGCAACTCTACGGGATAGAGCGAATAGAGGGAGAGGGCGACTGGAGGAGAGGGTGCGTATAGGGACAGAGAGCTGGTAGACGTCAGAGGACGACTAGAGGGAGAGGGCGGCGAGGAGGGACAGGGCGGGTAGACGGTGAAGAGCTATCAGAGAGAGGGGCTAGAAGGGAGAGGGCGGCAACATAGGAGAGAGCAGCGCCTAGACGATAGAGGGCAGCCAGAGAGGGCGACAGGACGGCAAAAACCGCCTGAACGGTAGAGGGCGGCCAGAGATGGCGACTGGACGGGAGAAGACAGCCATATCGTAGAGGGCGGTCAGAGGGAGAGGCTGGATGGGAGAGTGCGGTTACACGGGGAGGGCGGCTAGACAGGAGATGACGGCTAGAGAGGGCGAAAAGATTAGGGCGCTAGACTAGACAGGAGAAGGCGGCTAGACGGGACAGTGCGGCTAGTCGTGAGAGGACGAACAAAAAGAAGAGGGCGACTAGAGGGAGAGGGCTATGAGACGGGTGAGGGAGACTAGACGGGAGAGGGCGTCTAGAAGGGAGAAGGCGACAATACCGGGAGAAGGCGACTAGACGGCAGAGGGCGACAAGACTGGAGCGGGCGACTAGAATGGAGAGAGCGACTAGACGGGAGAGGGCGGCAAGGTGGGACGGGGCGGGCAGACGGTAAAGAGCTGCCAGAGAGAGCGGCTAGAAGAGAGAGGGCGACTAGACGGGAGTGGGCGACTAGACGGGAGTGGGCGACTAGACGGGAGAGGGCGATTAGACTGGAGAGGGCGTATATAGAGGGCTACAAGAAGGGAGAGTGCGAGTAGAAGGGAGAAGGCGGCAAGATGGGAGAGAGTAGCTAGACGGTAGAGGGCGCCTAGACGATAGAGGGCAGCCAGAGAGGGCGACTGGACGGGAAAAGGCAGCTGGACCGTAGAGGGCGGCCAGAGAGGGCGTCTTTAAGGGAGAAGGCGACTAGACGGCAGAGGGCGTCCAGAAGGGAGAGGGCGACTAGATGGGAGAGGGCGGCTACTAGGCTGTGGGCGACTAGAGGGGAGATGGCGAATAGGCGGGAGAGGGCGACTAGACGGTAGAGGGATACTAGACGGGAGAGGACGAATAGACGGGAGAGGGCGACTGTACTAGAGAGGGCGATTAGACGGCAGAGGGGGCTAGACTTGAGAGGACGACTAGAAGTGAGAGGGCGGCTAGCCGGGAGAGGGAGTTAGACGGGAGAGGGCTGTTAGACGGGAGAGGGTGACTACATGTGAGAGGTCGACTAGACGGGAGTTTGCAACTAGACGGGAGAGGGCCAATAGACGGGAGAGGGGGACTGGACGGGAGAGGGCGACTAGACGGGAAAGGGCGGCTACAAGGGAGAGGGCGACTAGACGGGAGAGGGCGGCTAGCCGGGAGAGGGCGACTAGACGGGAGAGGGCGGCTAGCCGGGAGAAGCAGTTAGACGGGAGAGGGCTGTTAAACGGGAGAGGGTGACTAGATGTGAGAGGACGACTAGACGGGAGAGTGCAGCTAGACGGGAGAGGGCGAATAGACGGGAGACGGGGACTGGACGAGAGAGGGCGACTAGACGGGAAAGGGCGGCTACAAGGGAGAGGGCGACTAGACGGGAGAGGGCGGCTAGCCGGGAGAGGGCGACTAGACGGGAGAGGACGGCTAGCCGGGAGAGGGAGTTAGACGGGAGAGGGCTGTTAGACGGGAGAGGTTGACTAGATGTGAGAGGGCGACTAGACGGGAGTGTGCAACTAGACGGGAGAGGGCGAATAGACGGGAGAGGGCGGCTAGCCGGGAGAGGGCGACTAGACGGGAGAGGGCGACTAGAGGGGAGAGGGCGACCAGAGAGGGCGACTAGATGGGAGAGTGCAACTAGACGGGAGAGGGCGATTAGAGGGGAGAGGGGGACTGGACGAGAGAGGGCTACAAGACGGGAAAGGGCGGCTACAAGGGAGAGGGCGACTAGACGGGAGAGGGCGGCTAGCCAGGAGAGGGCGACTAGACGGGAGAGGGCGACTAGAGGGGAGAGGGCGACCAGAGAGGGCGACTAGATGGGAGAGTGCAACTAGACGGGAGAGGGCGATTAGAGGGGAGAGGGGGACTGGACGAGAGAGGGCGACTAGACGGGAGAGGGCGGCTATAAGGGAGAGGGCGACTAGACGGGAGAGGGCGACTAGACGGGTTAGGGCGACTAGCCTGGAGAGGCCGACTAGAGAGGGCGAATAGACGGGAGAGGGAGACTAGACGGGAGAGGGGGGCTAGACGGGACAAATCGGCTAGAAGGGAGAGTGGGACAATATGGGAGAGTTCGACTAGACATAGAGGGCGGCTAGAGGGGAGAGGCCGGCTATAGACTCCGACTAGACGGGAGAGGGCGAATAGTCGGGAGAGGGCGAGTGGACGAAAGAGGGCGACCAGACTAGACGGGAGAAGGCGGCTAGACGGGACAGTGCGGCTAGTCGTGAGATGACGACTAGAAAGAAGAGGGCGACTAGACGGGAGAGGGCGAATAGACGGGAGAGGGCGGCTACAGGGGAGGGGGCGACAATACTGGAGAGGGCGACTAGACGGCACAGGGCGATAAGACTGGAGCGGGCGACTAGATGGGAGAGAGCGACTAGACGGGAGAGGGCGGCGAGGTGGGACAGGGCGGGTAGACGGTGAAGAGCTATCAGAGAGAGGGGCTAGAAGGGAGAGGGCGGCAACATAGGAGAGAGCGGCGCCTAGACGATAGAGGGCAGGCAGAGAGGGCGACAGGACGGCAAAAGGCGCCTGAACCGTAGAAGGCGGCCAGAGATGGCGACTGGACGGGAGAAGACAGCCATATCGTAGAGGGCGGTCAGAGGGAGAGGTTGGATGGGAGAGTGCGGTTACACGGGGAGGGCGGCTAGACGGGAGATGACGGCTAGAGAGGGCGAAAAGATTAGGGCGCTAGACTAGACAGGAGAAGGCGGCTAGACGGGACAGTGCGGCTAGTCGTGAGAGGACGAACAAAAAGAAGAGGGCGACTAGAGGGAGAGGGCTATTAGACGGGAGAGGGAGACTAGACGGGAGAGGGCGTCTAGAAGGGAGAAGGCGACAATACCGGGAGAAGGCGACTAGACGGCAGAGGGCGACAAGACTGGAGCGGGCGACTAGAATGGAGAAAGCGACTAGACGGGAGAGGGCCACTAGACGGCAGATGGCGACAAGAAAGGAGAGGGCGACAAAAATGGAGAGTATGACTAGACGGCAAAGGGAGGCTAAGCGTGATAGGACGAATAGAAGTGAGAGGGAGAGGGCGACTAGAGGGGAGATGGTGACTAGACGGGAGAGGGCGTCTAGACTGGATAGGGCGACTACACGGGATAAGGCCACTACACGGGAGAGGGCGACTAGAAGGGAGAGGGCAAATTGACGGGAGAGGGCGACTGGACGAGATTGCGACAAGAGAGGGCTACTGGACGGGAGAAGGCAACTAGACGGGATAAGGCAACTAGACGGGATACGGCGGCTAGATTGCAGAGGGCAACAACACGGGAGAGGGCGGCTACAGAGGGCGAATAGAAGAGGGCGCTAGACTAGACGGGAGAAGGCGGCTAGACGGGACAGGGCGAGGGCGACAAGACAGGAGAGGGTGACTACACGGAGAGGGCGACTAGACGGGAGATGGTGGCTAGAAGGGAGAAGGAGTTAGAGTGGAGAGGGCTGTTAGACGGGAGAGGAAGACTAGACGGGAGAGGGCATCTAGAAGGGATAGCGCGACTGGACGAGAGAGTGCGACTGTTCGGCAGAGGGCAGCTAGACATGACAGAACGACTAGACGGCAGAGGGCGACAAGAAAGGAGAGGGCGACAAAAATGGAGAGTATGACTAGACGGCAAAGGGAGGCTAAGCGTGATAGGACGAATAGAAGTGAGAGGGAGAGGGCGACTAGAGGGGAGATGGTGACTAGACGGGAGAGGGCGACTAGACTGGATAGGGCGACTACACGGGATAAGGCCACTACACGGGAGAGGGCGACTAGAAGGGAGAGGGCAAATTGACGGGAGAGGGCGACTGGACGAGACGGCGACAAGAGAGGGCTACTGGACGGGAGAAGGCAACAAGACGGGATAAGGCAACTAGACGGGATACGGCGGCTAGATTGCAGAGGGCGACAACACGGGAGAGGGCGGCTACAAGGGCGAGGGCGACAAGACAGGAGATGGCGACTACACGGAGAGGGCGACTAGACGGGAGATGGTGGCTAGACGGGAGAAGGATTTAGAGTGGAGAGGGCTGTTAGATGGGAGAGGACGACAAAAGGGGAGAGGGCGGCTGCAAGGGAGAGGGCGACTAGACGGGAGTGAGCGACTAGAGAAGATACGGCGGCAAGATTGGAGAGGACGACTAGTCGTTAGAAGGCGACTAGACGGCAGAGGGCGATCAGAAGGGAGAGGGCGACTATATGGGAGAGGGCGGCTACAACGGAGAGGGCGACTAGAGGGGAGATGTCGAATAGACGGTAGAGGGCGACTAGACGGGAGAGGGCGACTAGACGGCAGAGTGGGCTAGACGTGAGAGGGCGACCAGAAGGGAGAGGGCGATTATATGCGACAGGGTGGCTTCAAGGGAGAGAGCGACTAGAGGGGAGACGGCGAATAGACAGGAGAGGGCGGCTAGACGGGATAGTCGCATCAGGGCGGCTATAGAGAGCTACTAGACTGGATAGGGCGGCTAGACAGGAGATGGCGACCAGACGAGAGAGGGCGGCTAGACGGGAGAGGGAGTTACAGGGGAGAGGGCTGTTAGACGGGAGAGGGCGACTAGATGGGAGAGAGCGACAAGACGGGAGAGTGCAACTAGACGGGAGAGGGCGAATAGACGGGAGAGGGGGACTAGACGAGAA
>CBDHHR010001132.1:5000-10000 GCA_965263245.1 Metamycoplasmataceae bacterium
CAGGGATAGAGCTTCGGACTCTCGACTAAGAGGACCCGAGTTCGAATCCTGGGCTGCCATGTAAAACCTTGGGAAAGTTGTTTCACTCTACATTGCTCCAGTTCACTCAGCTGTATAAACGAGTACCTGGCTATAGACAATGGTGGATATGTGTACGGGCAGCCTTCGCGCATTAGTTGTAGCATATAGCTGGATGCTTCCAAGAGAAGTTGAGATGGTGTCTGATTGAACAGGTCTGTCAGCGAAGTAAAGTGTAAAGCGCTTTGAGCAACCCTGAGGATTGTCTACTGCGCTGTATAAGAACTTACCTTTTTACATGTGTAGTCTTATGTTGAAAACGTATGTAACTATTTAATAGCAGAAATTGAGAAAGGTGCACCGTTATTTTATGCGAGCGTACAAACAATAACATAAAGAAAGTTACATTATTTATTATACAGCACCATCATTACTTAATATCGCAACAGATCGTGCAGTGGTAAAACATCCGACTCTCCATCGAAAAATACAGGGTTCATTATATCGATCCTCCGGCTGGGGAAATTATTTCACTCCGTGATGCCTCAGTTCTCTCAGTAAATGTCGACCTAGCTATAAGTTATAGAAAATATAATAGAGTTGTATATGAAACATATTCGCGTAGTATGTGTAAGAGGCTTTGTAAATACAAACAATTCCAATCAAATAATAAAAATGTAGATAGAATCGATGTCACTCACCCACTCCTCGGTAAACACGATTGGAAATGCCAACAAATTATAATGCTGCATTAACATGTATAAATGTCTTCAAGTGTCGGAGGTGCCAAAACAATTATCTTCTTCTTATATTGGTCGCCTTTCAGGACGCCCCGCGTTGAACACACAGCCCTTCCAGCACCCTCTGTCCATCATGACTGTCTGCAGTTCACTTGTGTTTCCCAGCCGTGTATCTTGCAGCAGGTTGTCAACATAAGTCATTGTTTGCCTTCCCCGGTTTGCATGTCCGTTGGCTGCCACAGGACAAGTTTGTTGGCGACTTCATCATCGTGTCTGACACAATGCCCAGCGAGCCGCATTCTTCTTTGTTGTACAATTACAAGGAATATAATACAGAGAAACAGTATTAACCACTTTTAATTTAAATCATTACATGGATAATTCCATACTTCCACTCCCTTTACACAAAGAGACTTTGATCACATAGTAGAAGTGACACGCTGTCGTTCTAAATCATGACTAGCTCGCATTGAGTAAGCTATTTTGTCGGCTTGTAAATTGCTGAATATTTGATGGAAAATCACTGTAGTAGGCACTGTACAAGAATTGGCTCGTTAGTGCCTGCCGGAGATGTCAACATGGTGTCGAAATGGGAGTCCGGACAAGGGCTTTCAACAGTTCTAACGACTGGATACCCGGCTATTTTATAACTTACCTTACAGTTCAAGTTGATAGCTGCACATTGTGTCAGATATAATGTTTTAAAGTGTGGGCGTACCTTTTTCAACGTGTTGTTCAACGGTGGCCTCATTCAACGATACAAACTAGACACAGACTAGTGCGATGTACTAATCCGTTACTATAATTATACGGCTATTTATGTGACGGAGAGTGACAATTACACGACAGTAGACCTAATCACAGACACACACAAATAATTAAATTACAATATACTTGTAATATTGCTTTCCGTGAAAATTTTGAGGAAAAATTAAATGAATGAAAAAATTCTTAGTAGTTTTTAAAGCGGCTGTTTCTTTCAGACCAAGGTCACGCCGGGTGTCTATAAACCGTGTTACAGTTTGCTCCACATAAGGACATCCACTAGCGTCACGTTGAGCTGTCACGCAACAATGTGATACATGTTTGATTATAACTTGTGGCATAGACGCCATAACTGGTGAGCCCCAAACATGGTTCGGTGGAGGGTGAAAGTGTTTTGGTGGTGGGGGCTGGAGATGGAACCTGGCCCGAATATTTAGGCAAGGCTTGGGTTTTTGGTGTCCAGTTTGACGTTTGTGAAGGTGCTTTTTGGGGATTCTCAATAATGGTGGAAATCGAGGTTCTTCCAACAGTGAAGTGATACGGATATTCCGGCTTCATACAATATTATTTTCGTTCCAGCAAAAGTGTTTAGTTTTCACATGATTTGTTTACTTTATACTCAGTTGTATTTAAGGGAATGGAGATTATCCTGGCATGGTTAGTGAGTATGTAATTAAGTTAACTATATTACATTCTGCGAAACAATAGTGGCTTGTTTACATGTCGTTCATTGTGCCTCTTTCTGGCTGTGAAATATTATTCAGGAAGGTTTGAAATAAACTGAACAAAACGCAATAGGACGAGTGTCCATTAAATGTCAACACTGCGAATATTTCGACACACATTTACAATAAGTAAATCTTCTAAAAGAAAAACACGGTAATCATATGTAACTATTGGCATTGTTTATTGAGTTTCTAAATTTCAAGCTAACGTAAAAAGGCATTCATTATACTGGTTAATAAACATACGCGTTGGCATCAACAGTTCGCGCGTGCGTACACACGTGCATACGTACGTATGTATGTGTGAGGCGCGCGTGCTAATGTGTACATGCATGCATGTATGTATGCCATATATATTTATAAGAATGTGTGCGTATGATTATGCTTAAGTGTATATATATATATATATATATATATATATATATATATATATATATATATATATATACATATGCATACATGCATGTAAATACACAATGTATGCACGTACGTAACGTAACCGCACATACATACACGTACGCACATATGTGTGTATGTCCGTATATATGTTTAAATATTACCTATTCTACATTTACTGATCAGGGTCAATAATGACCCAGCGTCCTCATATACTTAGGCGGGTGCAGGCGGTATAATCCAGGCGGCGAAGGAGCCAAGCGTCTCTTAAACCTTTAACGTTTGCCTGTTTTATGTAACATTCACCTGACGCGTACCAAGAACATAGTCACGTTCCCACGGAAACACGGTTTTCATTGTGCTTTTCCTCACAGTGGAAGGATTGTGCCCCTCGTCTACCCTCCTTGGAGGGATTGTACCCCCTGGTCTACCCTCCATAGAAGGATTGTGCCCCCTGGTCTACCCTCCGTGGAGGGATTGTGCCCCTCCACGGAGGGCAGACCAGGGGGCACAATCCCTCTATGAAAGGTAGCCTCCATAGAGGGATTGTGTCCCCTGGATTACCCTCCGCGGACCCGCCCCTGACACAACACTATCAAAATATTATTTAAGATGTCTGCAAGCAACATTTTCATGCATAAACAATCCCCTGAAGCAGTTTCATCTCCAGCTTCGATGCTATCTACTTGCGCCGGATAATTTTCGTAAATTACTTTTGCAACACAATTAATAAAGAAAACTTACAATAGTTAATACGGAGACAGTTTACACAAAAATTACCTTACAAAGTAGAAGTATTGCCATTGTTTTTTATTTATTTAATCCCAATGCTAGAGTCACGTATATAATAATAATAATAGTTATTACTATTATTTTATTATTAGTAGTAGTAGTATTGATATTATTGTTAGCATCAACATTTTCATTGTTGTAGGTTTTGGAAACAACGCGCCAAAATAAAATATTGTAATAGATAATATAATAAATATTCCAAGTTTGATGCGTATTAAATATAAACTGGAGACACGGCGGCCAAACGACATTTGACGGAACAGTTTAGACAATTTGCGTTCTCATTTGTGTAAAAACAAATACGCCACTCGAGTGATTATATCATATCGTCATCATATCGAACTTATATAGTGAATACATTGATTATATCAGCACTAAATAACATATCACACATCAATTATTAATAAACAGTAACGCTTAAGCTACGTTTTGGCACAAGCACAGCAATTCATGACTACTACAATACAATGTGTGTGTGTGTGTGTGTGTGTGTGTGTGTGTGTGTGTGTGTGTGTGTGTGTGTGTGTGTGTGTGTGTGTGTGTGTGTGTGTGTGTGTGTGTGTGTGTGTGTGTGTGTGTGTGTGTGTGTGTGTGTGTGTGTGTGTGTGTGTGTGTGTGTGTGTGTGTGTGTGTGTGTGTGTGTGTGTGTGTGTGTGTGTGTGTGTGTGTGTGTGTGTGTGTGTGTGTGTGTGTGTGTGTGTGTGTGTGTGTGTGTGTGTGTGTGTGTGTGTGTGTGTGTGTGTGTGTGTGTGTGTGTGTGTGTGTGTGTGTGTGTGTGTGTGTGTGTGTGTGTGTGTGTGTGTGTGTGTGTGTGTGTGTGTGTGTGTGTGTGTGTGTGTGTGTGTGTGTGTGTGTGTGTGTGTGTGTGTGTGTGTGTGTGTGTGTGTGTGTGTGTGTGTGTGTGTGTGTGTGTGTGGGGTGTGTGTGTGTGCATGTGTATGTATGTGTATGTATGTGCGTGTGTGCGTGCGTGTGTGCGTGCGTGTTTGCGTCCGTGCGACAATGCGCGCATATGTGAGCGAATACATTACAAATAATACTCATCTAACGTAAACCGAATTCTGACAACGACATTGAATTGGAAATGAAAGCATTGACATAGAGCGTTAATTAATTTCTATGACACAAATATAATCGTAGTACGACAGGCATTATATTCAACCTTCGCGTCATCAAACTATGCGCCAACCTTTGACATACTAAGCACACAATTTATGATGCAACTATGTAAGCATCTATTACCGTCGTCAAATTAAAAAACTTGTACTTCCTGAAAACTCGAAAACGTTATGACATTGTTGTCAACATAATTTAAAAAATCATTCTGATTTAAAAAACGTAATTTTAAATATCAAACAGTATTGACTGTTATTAAAGTATCTTTGATATCGATGTTAAAATATTGACACCCTAAATTAGTGTTTCCATTCTTTGATTGAAACGAGAGGTTCAACTGAAAGAATAACAACTAATTATAAACATAAAATCATTTTGTTCAAAACAAGGTCGAACACACTCTAAATTGACATCTTAAGCTAGTTTGAAAATACTCTGGCCTGTTTTG
>CBDHHR010001132.1:12500-20000 GCA_965263245.1 Metamycoplasmataceae bacterium
GAAGAACACATATAGCGCCATAAATCGAAATAAAATAAAATCGGCAGTGCTGTGAGTACATACATATGTATACATGTATACATGCAGAATATTAATAAGTTAAGTAAAATTAGTAATATTGAATTTGTTAAAATAAATAACACTACATAAAATAATTGTGTACAATTTTTATACAATATAATAGTAATGAATTATCAATAAATAAATAAGTTACATATAAAGATGAATATTAAGGTAATGGGTATATTGACAATAAATGAGTGAAGACATTGTAAGAAATTAGTGGAAAACGTGTACCATATAATAAATAGATAAAAAAACAATAAATAATAAAACATTAATATTAAATTCGTCACGTTGTGTCATGTGACTGCTGACCTGACGTTACCAGCTAAGTCGTGTTAAGTTATGTGTCATGTGTCATGTGACTGCTGACCTGACGTCCTTCTCGGCCAGGCTGCGGTTACACGGGCACACGGGGAGGGCGACGCGGCCGAGGGAGATCATCGCCGCATTCGGCCCCTGACGCAGTCGCCACATGTGACACCAGTACTCGGGTCCCTGGTAGACCTCGTTCTCGGGCTTTGTCACGTCGAAGAGCCAGCGGCCCACCTGTCCTGATGTGGGAAGGGGAAATAATAATAATAACTAAGTTAATTATATTGCGCCTAAATCATCTGACACCAATCTCAGAGGCGCAGCAGTACAAAAGGGTTCATCGATTTCAGAAATACAATTTCAGTTGTCAGGGAGCTATGGTGGAAAGGCAAGGGCGTAAAGGTATGGATTTGTATGACGGCGGAATTTAGTAATATTTTTAATTTATTTAATACTAGAAGGAAGCGTATTCCAAAGAGTAGATGCTGCTACAGAAACGGCTTTAGTCTCAACATTGGTATTGACTTTAGCGGAGAAAAAAAGTAAATTCGAACAAGAAACAGAGTGAAGGCATGTGTGCGTTGATGCACGCGCACGCACTCGTGCATGTATGTGCATACACGTATCGGCACAGACACGTGCGTACACACATACAAACATATCAAACCCATCAAACACACACACACACACACACACACACACACACACACACACACACACACACACACACACACACACACACACACACACACACACACACACACACACACACACACACACACACACACACCACACACAGACACACAGACACACAGACACACAGACACACAGACACACAGACACACAGACACACAGACACACAGACACACAGACACACAGACACACAGACACACAGACACACAGACACACAGACACACAGACACACAGACACACAGACACACAGACACACAGACACACAGACACACAGACACACAGACACACAGACACACAGACACACAGACACACAGACACACAGACACACAGACACACAGACACACAGACACACAGACACACAGACACACAGACACACAGACACACAGACACACAGACACACAGACACACAGACACACAGACACACAGACACACAGACACACAGACACACAGACACACAGACACACAGACACACAGACACACAGACACACAGACACACAGACACACAGACACACAGACACACAGACACACAGACACACAGACACACAGACACACAGACACACAGACACACAGACACACAGACACACAGACACACAGACACACAGACACACAGACACACAGACACACAGACACACAGACACACAGACACACAGACACACAGACACACAGACACACAGACACACAGACACACAGACACACAGACACACAGACACACAGACACACAGACACACAGACACACAGACACACAGACACACAGACACACAGACACACAGACACACAGACACACAGACACACAGACACACAGACACACAGACACACAGACACACAGACACACAGACACACAGACACACAGACACACAGACACACAGACACACAGACACACAGACACACAGACACACAGACACACAGACACACAGACACACAGACACACAGACACACAGACACACAGACACACAGACACACAGACACACAGACACACAGACACACAGACACACAGACACACAGACACACAGACACACAGACACACAGACACACAGACACACAGACACACAGACACACAGACACACAGACACACAGACACACAGACACACAGACACACAGACACACAGACACACAGACACACAGACACACAGACACACAGACACACAGACACACAGACACACAGACACACAGACACACAGACACACAGACACACAGACACACAGACACACAGACACACAGACACACAGACACACAGACACACAGACACACAGACACACAGACACACAGACACACAGACACACAGACACACAGACACACAGACACACAGACACACAGACACACAGACACACAGACACACAGACACACAGACACACAGACACACAGACACACAGACACACAGACACACAGACACACAGACACACAGACACACAGACACACAGACACACAGACACACAGACACACAGACACACAGACACACAGACACACAGACACACAGACACACAGACACACAGACACACAGACACACAGACACACAGACACACAGACACACAGACACACAGACACACAGACACACAGACACACAGACACACAGACACACAGACACACAGACACACAGACACACAGACACACAGACACACAGACACACAGACACACAGACACACAGACACACAGACACACAGACACACAGACACACAGACACACAGACACACAGACACACAGACACACAGACACACAGACACACAGACACACAGACACACAGACACACAGACACACAGACACACAGACACACAGACACACAAACACACAGACACACAGACACACAGACAGAGAAAGGGAGCGCCGTACACTTTAATTAATCACAACTGCAAGTCTGTGCAACCATAACCACAACCACACAGCGAATCCCATGACGAAACACAGCGCCACCTACCGGTGTTACCCTCTCTATCGTCCAACTCGATCACGGCCTTATTATTTGTGAAGGGGTTCCTGTAGACGATCGGATCTCCACTGGTCGGAGTGACGTAGCCGATGGAACACATATGCACCTTGTTCCACGTCAAACTCTCGTACAGGAACATGACGTAAGAGCGGGTTGTCGTGATGTCAGTCATGAACACGAGTTGGAACGTGAGGTGCTACAACGAGAGACAGTTTAACTTAAATCTGAAACGGTCGATGTTGCCACAATTACATCGTTGCGTTTTAATGTGTTATTTTAAATTGCGGATTTATGATTGCTAAACCAAACTATCTGGTTAATAAATGTGCTGATTGATGACACGAAGACATCTATGAGACTGTCTCCATTTGTCGTATGGTTGTTTCCCTTTGTATGCTAATTTACCTAACCATCAAAATCACATTACCTGTTGCCTGACAGACGCGCACGCGCACGCGCACGCGCACGCGCACGCGCACGCGCACGCGCACGCGCACGCGCACGCGCACGCGCACGCGCACGCGCACGCGCACGCGCACGCGCACGCGCACGCGCACGCGCACGCGCACGCGCACGCGCACGCGCACGCGCACGCGCACGCGCACGCGCACGCGCACGCGCACGCGCACGCGCACGCGCACGCGCACGCGCACGCGCACGCGCACGCGCACGCGCACGCGCACGCCCGCGCACGCGCACGCGCACGCGCACGCGCACGCGCACGCGCACGCCCACGCACGCACGCGCACGTGCAAGCGGGAGAGTGTGTAGTTTTGTTAAACGTTCATGAGATCTGCAATCGAATTGGAACGTGTGGAACATCTACTTTATATTCATCGGCCATGAAGTTAACTTTTGATTATCTCACCTGTGGCAGCCTCCAGAAGCGAATGGCCGGAAAGTGGGGACACTTGTACCACGTGATGACACTGACCAATGACGGGACGAATGTCTTGTCGGATGTTAATGTTCTGATGTCATGTGTGGCCAGGCTCAGTACGTATCGCGTCTGGTCGTTCACGGGCTGATATGACAACAGTACGGCTGGTATGACAACAGTACGGCTGATATGACAACAGTACGGCTGATATGACAACAGTACGGCTGATATGACAACAGTAAAACTGATATGACAACAGTACGGCTGATATGATAACAGTACGGCTGATATGACAACAGTACGGCTGATATGACAACAGTACGGCTGATATGACAACAGTACGGCTGGTATGACAACAGTACAGCTGTTATGACAACAGTACAGCTTATATGACAACAGTACGGCTGATATGACAACAGTACAGCTGGTATGACAACAGTACGGCTGATATGACAACAGTACGGCTGATATGACAACAGTACGGCTGATATGACAACAGTACAGCTGATAAGACAACAGTAAAACTGATATGACAACAGTACGGCTGATATGATAACAGTACGGCTGATATGACAACAACACAGCTGGTATGACAACAGTACAGCTGATATGACAACAGTACGGCTGATATGACAACAGTACGGCTGATATGACAACAGTACAGCTGATATGACAACAGTACAGCTGATATGACAACAGTACGGCTGATATGACAACAGTACGGCTGATATGACAACAGTACAGCTGATATGACAACAGTACAGCTGATATGACAACAGTACAGCGATACAGCAGAATCGACCACATCACAGAAAACGGCCATCTCTTAAAAAGAGACATTTAAAACGGCTATTTTGACTCAATTAGTTTGACTGCTCGCTGATGCGCTTGGTGTTTGTCAGCGATATAAATCTGCTGTATTTTTAAAACGCACGGCCCGTAAGCCTCCTGCAACCGAGCGAGATAATTTTACCTAGACCGAAGAACCTGGAACGCACCCTTAACTTAATGACGAATTTCGAGAAAACAATGCTAATAGTGCCTATGCATGTGTGAACAACGTTTGACAACATTTCACATCTATATCAGATTTCTAATCAGGTCACCCTTTAATCAGGTCGTATTTTAATTATGTCACCCTTTATTGGGGTTACTATTTAATCAGGGTTACTATTTAATCAAGTCACCCTTTAATCGCACGATACGGTGGCGTGGTGGCACAAGTGATCGGAAGACATCACGTGGTCTTACCACTGTGGGGGCGATCTGTTCGTGCACCTGGTAGTAAATCAGGGTGAGGTTGAGCTTGCAGGTGTCGACACTTCCGACGATGGTCCACAGCGGCGAGATCCACGACAGGTTGGGGTATCTCTTCGGCAGATTCTCGGGCGTGTTCCACACCAGCCGTTCGAAGATGTCGAACACGATGTAGCCGTGCACGTTCAGCTACAAGTTACGTCATTGTCGTGACGTCATTGTGAACAATGTGCAGGGGCGCGCGCTTTGGTGGGTGAACAGTGAAACGTGCAAAACGCTACGGGATTCAACGAAATGACATTTTGTATTGGTTGGGTGGGTGGGTGGGTGGGTGGGTGGGTGAGTCGGTGAGACGATGAGACGGTGAGAAGGCGTGTGTGAGAAGGCGTGTGTGAGAAAGCGTGTGTATGAGTGAGTGAGTGAGTGGGTGGTTGGTTGGGTGGGTGGGTGAATATGTAAATGGGTGAGTGGATGAATGAGTGAGTGGCGATGTGAGTGAGTGAGTCGGTGAGAAGGCGAGTTTGTGTGTGTGTGTGTGTGTGTGTGTGTGTGTGTGTGTGTGTGTGTGTGTGTGTGTGTTTCTGTGTATGTGTATGTGTGTGTTGTTTGTGTGTGAGTGTGTGTGAGTGAGTGAGTGAGTGGGTAAGTGCGTGAGTACATGACTGAGTGAGTGAACGAATGAGTGAGTTAATGAGTGGGTAAGTGCGTGAAGGCGTGAGTGAGTGAGTGAGTGAATGAGTGAGTGAGTGCGTGAGTGCGTGCGTGAGTGAGTGAGTGAGTGATTGATTGATTGATTGATTGATTGATTGATTGAGTGAGTGAGTGAGTGAGTGAGTGAGTGAGTGAGTGAGTGAGTGAGTGAGTGAGTGAGTGAGTGAGTGAGTGGGGAAGTGAAAGCCAGTTGTGCGATTGAATCAACGACAGCATGAATACTCGAGTGAACGTAGGAGAGTGATCTCGAGTGAACGTAGGAGAGTGATCTCGAGTGAACGTAGGAGAGTGATCTCGGGTGAACGTAGGAGAGTGATCTCGAGTGAACGTAGGAGAGTGATCTCGAGTGAACGTAGGAGAGTGATCTCGAGTGAACGTAGGAGAGTGATCTCGAGTGAACGTAGGGGAGTGATCTCGGGTGAACGTAGGAGAGTGATCTCGAGTGAACGTAGGAGAGTGATCTCGAATGAATCACTGAATGTAAATCTTACAGAATGGCAACACATAACTGATCCTCCGACCCTTCATCTGTCCATTTATGCCCGTCATAAATCTTACGATTATCGCCTTAATTGTAAGAGATTTGGGCCCTTACGACACATTTGGTGGTGGGAACAAGAGTATATTTTGAAATGGTACGGGGTCCCCTGCAGTTATTTTGTAATGGTCGTTATACACCTTTCGTAACAGCTACTGGATTCCATTTTAAGATTTTTTAAAATCGCACGCGCGATTTCAACTTATTTACTATTTACCGCCACCGAATCTCTCGTAAGGACCGAAATCGCGTACGATGTACGCAATAATCACAATGCGTGTAAAGTGCATCATAACGTTTAGTCGATGACGCGAAAAACCATCTAGCGTTTACTTCGCTTAGAAATCGCTTCGAGACTGCGCACATTTTGGGCGATTTCATTTCGTGCGTCCTTTGCTATCGATGACAGATCTACTTACACCAAATGATCGATGGCGGTTACCGAAAAACTGGAAGCCTTGATTCATAGAGATATTTCTAAGGGAATCAGGTGTCCTCCTCCGTCGGCAAAACATGGCGTCCCCCTTCTCCTCTCCGTACGGGTAAATGCGTCGTGTTATTACTGGAAAATTATTATCATTAATTATATTTTAAATAGTACAGAACAGAGCTAAAGTAAGCTAGTGTATGCATGACCATGTCGTTACGCTAAGACGAATATTACATAATTTAAAGTGTAATCGAACCGGTTTTTATACATGTGATTTTACCAATGTCAGTGAAACCAATTTAGACGATGTTAAGAGAACAGTAATTAAAAGGGGATTTCGGCGGAGTGTCAATGTGTGTAGGGGAATTCGTTGGCTCCATCCATCCAGCGTATGTTTTATACTAATTGGCCGGAATTAGCATGGTGATATCAAATCAGAGAGCCTGTTCTATGATTGTAAGGAGGTAAGTAAATCTACGTCAGGCATATTCATATATGCTGTTATTATAACTTCATAAATCCTTGAACATCAAGTACAGCAGCATATCACGAGAAAGGGTTGGTCAAACTCGAAATTAATAAGCAACATTAATGTTGTCAAATTATAGTGAATCTGGGATAGCCAAATCAATCAGAACCGGGTGTTCGAAGCTGGATAGACTTTGCTACTGGGATAATCAATGGATATAAAT
>CBDHHR010001132.1:25000-26850 GCA_965263245.1 Metamycoplasmataceae bacterium
TGGCAGGCTTGTCGATAGAGCCAGCAGCAGCCATCTCGATCTCTGTCAGAATCATTCAGCCACTCGGTATTGACCGTGCAAAACCAGCTCTCTTATATAATAATTATATCCGACTACATATTGCATGTGCCCTACTATGCACTCCCTGTAGGCTAGAAGTAGCTGACGTTACAGCAGCAGGGAGAAGACAAATGAAATGAATGAAACGCTCTCCCAGTTGCAACATCGGTGATTGCATAGAGTATGTGTAATTGTAGTTTGCATAATGTAAACAAATGACAGATGGACAAAAATACCATATTCTGCACGATTGTCATATTTGTGCAGTGATAATAATAACTTTCTAAGTAAAAGAAACTGTAAATATCAACAGCATCAGCACAGCCGCAAAGTACGCGAGAAAACAGACAACACAGACAGCCGCAGCAGTATCGGGTGTAGCAGAAGTCCGACTACACACACGGTGACAGGAAGAGTGTTGGAAGCCAGTGTTGTACTGACAGAGCGACAGAAGCAGTCAGACTACACACGCGGTGACAGGAAGAGTGTTGGAAGTCTGTGTTGTACTGACAGAGCGACAGAAGCAGTCAGACTACACACGCGGTGACAGGAAGAGTGTTGGTAGCCTGTGTTGTACTGACAGAGCGACAGCAGCAGTCAGACTACACACGCGGTGACAGGAAGAGTGTTGGAAGCCTGTGTTGTACTGACAGAGCGACAACAGCAGTCAAACTACACACGCGGTGACAGGAAGAGTGTTGGAAGCCTGTGTTGTACTGACAGAGCGACAACAGCAGTCAGACTACACACGCGGTGACAGGAAGAGTGTTGGTAGCCTGTGTTGTACTGACAGAGCGACAGCAGCAGTCAGACTACACACGCGGTGACAGGAAGAGTGTTGGAAGCCTGTGTTGTACTGACAGAGCGACAGCAGCAGTCAGACTACACACGCGGTGACAGGAAGAGTGTTGGAAGCCTGTGTTGTACTGTCAGAGCGACAGCAGCAGTCAGACTACACACGCGGTGACAGGAAGAGTGTTGGAAGTCTGTGTTGTACTGACAGAGCGACAGCAGCAGTCCGACTACACACGCGGTGACAGGAAGAGTGTTGGAAGCCTGTGTTGTACTGATAGAGCGACAACAGCAGTCAGACTACACACGCGGTGACAGGAAGAGTGTTGGAAGCCAGTGTTGTACTGACAGAGCGACAGCAGCAGTCAGACTACACACGCGGTGACAGGAAGAGTGTTGGAAGCCTGTGTTGTACTGACAGAGCGACAGCAGCAGTCAGACTACACACGCGGTGACAGGAAGAGTGTTGGAAGCCTGTGTTGTACTGACAGAGCGACAGCAGCAGTCAGACTACACTCGCGGTGACAGGAAGAGTGTTGGAAGCCTGTGTTGTACTGACAGAGCGACAGCAGCAGTCCGACTACACACGCGGTGACAGGAACAGTGTTGGAAGCCTGTGTTGTACTGACAGAGCGACAGCAGCAGTCCGACTACACACGCGGTGACAGGAACAGTGTTGGAAGCCTGTGTTGTACTGACAGAGCGACAGCAGCAGTCAGACTACACACATGGTGACAGGAAGAGTGTTGGAAGCCAGTGTTGTACTGATAGAGCGACAGCAGCAGTCCGACTACACACGCGGTGATAGGAAGAGTGTTGGTAGCCTGTGTTGTACTGACAGAGCGACAGCAGCAGTCAGACTACCCACGCGGTGATAGGAAGAGTGTTGGAAGCCTGTGCTGTACTGACAGAGCGACAGCAGCAGTCAGACTATACACGCGGTGACAGGAAGAGTGTTGGAAGCCTGTGTTGTACTGACAGAGCGACAGCAGCAGGCA
>CBDHHR010001133.1:0-2500 GCA_965263245.1 Metamycoplasmataceae bacterium
TATCTATCTAAGTGTACCCCGCCCGTCTTAGGTATATGTCGATTTTATTTTTTTAATATATTAACACTACTAGCACCTACACAATCAGGTTGTGTAGGTGCTAGTGTATGTGACGCACTTGCCTTCTTTTTGTGTCATAGCTTTGTCACAGATTGTAGATACCATGTCAGGGTTAACACGGGCTATCAAGGCACTGCCGGGACCCATGCCAAAGTTTCTATCCGGTTGTATGGATCGGAGGCCACGTGTCCGTGGAGACAGTTGGTGTCACCAGGTGGCTTTCCGTCGGGATCGTAAGTCATATCATTCAATACTTTCTGCACGTCGCTTGCAAAAGGGACCATAGACAAATTAAACACTTCGCAATGTATAGGTGTAATTCCTTTAACATAACGCATCAGTTGACATGCCGTTCTTTTGATAGAATGTTTGTATATTGTCGTATAACAAATCAATGAAATGTATAATTATTTATTTTATTTTTACATACTTCAATAAATGCTAGTGAACTACATGACCTTATATAATGCAATCGGCGACATGTTCAATAGTCTGATGACAATACAATGAACATATACTTACTTTGTTCAACTTTGCATATCATCATCTATTGTTGTAAGTGTTTTTTGACTGACATAACGCGATTAATTTCACTAGCTGATTTTGCGGCAATAGTTTCGCAATTTTTGACGTTTGAGTTTCGATCAAAAACCACAATAGATTTCATATAGAACTACAATCGCGCAAGCGTAAGTATGTGGGTGAATCACAGTTTTCATGGACGACTTCCACCGTGAGCGCTACTATTTTATGAAAATTCCCCACATTCGGCATATGTCAAATATTCTCACATTTTAAAGGTAATTCATTTGTTTGCTTATATAGCTCTGAACCAGCAACAATATAAAAACGCGTGGTAGATTACACATTGGTAACGTTTACATGGTAACAAACATTGATCTAGGTGTGCTATTATTAATTCATTAGTAGCATGGACACCAATGACGTCGTTCGTTCGTTCATACGTACGTATTCACGTACGTACGCTTGTTCTTTCGTTCATTCATTCACTCTTTCATTCGTTCGTGTTTTTCGTTTGTTCTTTCCTTCGTTCCTTCATTCGTTCCTTCATTCGTCCGATCGTCTGACCGTCCGTTCGTCCGTCCGTCCGTTCATCGTTCATCGTTCGTTCGTTCGTTCGTTCGTTCGTTCGTTCGTTCGTTCGTTCGTTCGTTCGTTCGTTCGTTCGTTCGTTCGTTCGTTCGTTCGTTCGTTCGTTCGTTCGTTCGTTCGTTCGTTCGTTCGTTCGTTCGTTCGTTCGTTCGTTCGTTCGTTCGTTCGTTCGTTCGTTCGTTCGTTCGTTCGTTCGTTCGTTCGTTCGTTCGTTCGTTCGTTCGTTCGTTCGTTCGTTCGTTCGTTCGTTCGTTCGTTCGTTCGTTCGTTCGTTCGTTCGTTCGTTCGTTCGTTCGTTCGTTCGTTCGTTCGTTCGTTCGTTCGTTCGTTCGTTCGTTCGTTCGTTCGTTCGTTCGTTCGTTCGTTCGTTCGTTCGTTCGTTCGTTCGTTCGTTCGTTCGTTCGTTCGTTCGTTCGTTCGTTCGTTCGTTCGTTCGTTCGTTCGTTCGTTCGTTCGTTCGTTCGTTCGTTCGTTCGTTCGTTCGTTCGTTCGTTCGTTCGTTCGTTCGTTCGTTCGTTCGTTCGTTCGTTCGTTCGTTCGTTCGTTCGTTCGTTCGTTCGTTCGTTCGTTCGTTCGTTCGTTCGTTCGTTCGTTCGTTCGTTCGTTCGTTCGTTCGTTCGTTCGTTCGTTCGTTCGTTCGTTCGTTCGTTCGTTCGTTCGTTCGTTCGTTCGTTCGTTCGTTCGTTCGTTCGTTCGTTCGTTCGTTCGTTCGTTCGTTCGTTCGTTCGTTCGTTCGTTCGTTCGTTCGTTCGTTCGTTCGTTCGTTCGTTCGTTCGTTCGTTCGTTCGTTCGTTCGTTCGTTCGTTCGTTCGTTCGTTCGTTCGTTCGTTCGTTCGTTCGTTCGTTCGTTCGTTCGTTCGTTCGTTCGTTCGTTCGTTCGTTCGTTCGTTCGTTCGTTCGTTCGTTCGTTCGTTCGTTCGTTCGTTCGTTCGTTCGTTCGTTCGTTCGTTCGTTCGTTCGTTCGTTCGTTCGTTCGTTCGTTCGTTCGTTCGTTCGTTCGTTCGTTCGTTCGTTCGTTCGTTCGTTCGTTCGTTCGTTCGTTCGTTCGTTCGTTCGTTCGTTCGTTCGTTCGTTCGTTCGTTCGTTCGTTCGTTCGTTCGTTCGTTCGTTCGTTCGTTCGTTCGTTCGTTCGTTCGTTCGTTCGTTCGTTCGTTCGTTCGTTCGTTCGTTCGTTCGTTCGTTCGTTCGTTCGTTCGTTCGTTCGTTCGTTCGTTCGTTCGTTCGTTCGTTCGTTCGTTCGTTCGTTCGTTCGTTCGTTCGTTCGTTCGTTCGTTCGTTCGTTCGTTCGTTCGTTCGTTCGTCGTTCGTTCGTTCGTTCGTTCGTTCG
>CBDHHR010001133.1:10000-15000 GCA_965263245.1 Metamycoplasmataceae bacterium
GCTGAAACAAGTATAATATAAAGACCTGAATTTGTTCAATTTATTTTTATTTTTGTGGAGTATTAAACTCATTAAAAACATTCCATGTGGACCCTTCGCTCACCCACCCACATTCAAGTGATGTTTAATTATTGGAATTATTCATATTTACAAAGCCCCTAAGAACTATCACATAAGTACAGATTAACGGATTTCAACTTTATTGGACACCAGGGCAATAATGTTCAGTACAAGCAACAATCCGGGGCCCTCCGCATAAGATACGACGTCACATGTAAACTTGGTGCACCCGTTGTCAACAGTTACTATATATAGTAAATGTATATATATATATATATATATATATATATATATATATATATATATATATATATATATATATATATACAGCAAATGTTAACGAAATGTGTGTGTGTGTGTGTGTGTGTGTGTGTGTGTGTGTGTGTGTGTGTGTGTGTGTGTGTGTGTGTGTGTGTGTGTGTGTGTGTGTTTTGGTGTGTGTGTGTGTGTGTGTGTGTGTGTGTGTGTGTGTGTGTGTGTGTGTGTCTGTGTGTGTGTGTGTGTGTGTGTGTGTGTGTGTGTGTGTGTGTGTGTGTGTGTGTGTGTGTGTGTGTGTGTGTGTGTTTTGGTGTCTGTGTGTGTGTGTTTTTTGGTGTGTATTTGTTTCTAATGATACGGCCGATTTGGGCGCACACACCTACCGACTAGTTGGTATTAAATCAGTCGGCCGACTGCAGTCGGTAGGTGTGTGCGCAACTTTACGCCGACGAGTCGACTGGCGTGTGCACGCTTTTTTCATAACCCGACGGTCGGCGTTAAGTTTGCCAATAAGAAATCATATGGCCTTCGTGTGATAAACCTCGTCATACCTAAGCCCGGCGTATGTGTTAGTTACACGAGGAGACATCTCGTGACTATATGTGGACGTTTTCATAGTTATATCAGCAACTGCTTTGTTTTAATTGTACATGGTTACATAAAATTACACTGTCATCTAGCGAACCACTGTGCAATTTTCTGTGGCCCCCGTGGACCGGGAACCCCGTGTTGAGAACAGCTGGTCTAGATGATCCGCTGGTCTAGATTGTCCGCTAGTCTAGATGATCCGCAGGTCTTGATGATCCACTGGTCTAGATGATCCGATGGTCTTGATGATCCACTGGTCTAGATGTTCCGCTGGTCTAGATGATCCTCTGATCTAGATGATCCACTTTTCTAGATGATCCGCTGGTCTAGATGATCCACTGGTCTAGATGATCCGCTGGTCTAGCTGATCCACTGATCTAGATTATCCACTGGTCTAGATGATCTGCTGGTCCAGATGATCCGCTGGTCTAGATTATCCGCTGGTCTGGATGTTGCTAGTTTGCAAAAACATGCAGATAGTAACGTGTGACATATATTGAGAAATAGTAAGGACTGTGCGTGAGGACAGACTATGTAAGACTTTAAACCTGTACTATGTTCAAGACGCCGACAATGAAGGGAAACACTGCTTGACATTTTATTAGCATTACTAGATATCCTGTTATCAAAAGTGGCGTCGTGAGACACACATGTTTGATTTAAAAAACAGATCGTTTTCATTTATGTTCCCAGAGATAGCGCGAAGGACATTTGACGCGGGAGTCGAAATAATCTATAACATAAACAACTCAACTGCTATTTGAATACGCTGCAAGACACACCACACTACACATCACACATCACACACCACACACCACACACCACACACCACACACCACACACCACACACCACACACCACACACCACACACCACACACCACACACCACACACCACACATCACACACCACATCACACCACCCCACACCACACCACACACCACACACGACACACCACACTCCACACACCACACACACACACACACACACCACACACCACACACACACACACACACACACACACACACACACACACACACACACCACACACCACACGCACCACACGCACCGCACCGCAAAGCACACCAAACACCAAACAACAAACAACAAACACGTGTATAACATAAACAACTCAACTGCTATTTGAATACGCTGCAAGACACACCACACTACACATCACACACCACACACCACACACCACACACCACACACCACACACCACACACCACACACCACACACCACACACCACACACCACACACCACACACCACACCACCCCACACCACACACCACACACCACACACACACACACACACACACACACACACACACACACACACACACACACCACACACCACACACCACACGCACCGCACCGCAAAGCACACCAAACACCAAACACCAAACGCCAAACGCCAAACAACAAACAACAAACAACAAACAACAAACAACAAACACTCGCTTAGAGATAAATATCATTAATAAAATTAGATACATTCACGCTGTGGTAAACTGTATTCACAGCGTGAGCGACCAGTGTCAATGTGTTTACTACCAACTATGTCACGGCTAATGCCGGGCGCACGCGAGTTTAACAATAGTAACAACTGTCAAAAACCAACTTGAATTTCAAGGTTCGTTAATCGGCGATCTGTGTAAACCGATTCAGTAGGTGTGTGTATTGTGGCCTAAACATGATTATGTCTCACAGAATAGTAAAATATCAGTCGTAAATTTAGCATATTTCACAATGGATGACAAAACACGTCATTATACTGCCCACCGTTCCAGACACCCACGATCTGTCACAACCATGCTCACCGGCTTCAATCTCGACACTCTAGAAATAGGCGACGAGAATGAAAATTTAAATATATGTATTAAATCTTTAAAGGATCTATCCCAGCGCTCCCCACTGAAATACTTTTCCGAACCCAGAAAACTAACAAAAGTCGCAATCAACTTAAACACTTCCCGGATCATGGATCCTCAAACTTCGTACAACAGCTAGCAACCAACAACACTAGATGCTACATAGTACCCACAACCAATGCTAACCAATTTAAGAACTATTTTTGTTGTTGTAAAAACACTATTTGATAGGAATCAACTTAACCAGTCGCAAGTTCAGGCTTAAACCATAACTGACTTCAGCCGCCTGACTTGCAGCTTACATACTCAATAATATTCGCGCGCACACGCACACGCACACGCACACGCACACGCACACGCACACGCACACGCACACACACACACACACACACACACACATACACACACACGTCGTACACAATGGTAAACCCACTTAGACCTATGAGATGTATACATAAACTTTAGACTTTACGGCGCGCTTCCACAATCTTGTGCAGTGGAATGTGACCAAACCTCAAATTAGTTGCTCTGAGGTATTGCTGAACATAAAAAATAGACCAAACCTCAACATGCCTAGATAAAGGCTTATAATGATACACAATTACTTGTTTAAGATTAATAGTAAACTGTCTAATCAACATAAATATGAACCAATAAATGACCAGATGAATATATATATATATATATATATATATATATATATATATATATATATATATATATATATATATATATATATATATATATTCAAGCAATATTTAGTAATGTCTACTCATATCGACGTTTCAGCCACCATCGGCAGCCTTCATCAGAAACTGAATTGTCCTTGCTCGCTAGGTGGAGTGGCGAGCAGATTGTCCTATCATGATGTCCGACCACACAGAAACCTCATACAAATACTAGTGCATCCAAAAGAAAAAGTTAAAGAGAAACGAAATACCGATTGTGTGTATCAAATCCTATGTAAGACCTGTAATATGTGTCACATCGGTGCAACAGGGAGAGCATTTGAGCCTAGAGAAACACACAACACTGTTGAAACCATAGTGGTGGGTAGATAGACGAACAGGTGTGCGCGTTGGATAAAAGAAGCCATCTGGATAAGGGCTACATACTAAGTCACGTTTTGGACAATCTGCTCGCCACGCCATCTAGCGAGCAGTGTCAATTCAGTTCCTGATGAAGGCCACAGATGATGTATGAAGTGTTGATGTGGGTATAGTTGTGATTTGCATTAGTATTTTCTATTTGTCTACACCATTACGAGTTAATAATTGATGTGAAAATGTTGAGTGTACTTGATTGAATTTGGTTAACTCCTGTAGGTGCGAATCCAAAAACAAACATTCTTTTGATTAATTTTAACAGTGCAAATGATTGAGCCTATAATGTTGGCTTATTGCTGTAATCAACGTAACAGAGCTAAATGAAAATTGCTACACGAGGATAGTGAACCAAAAGTGACTTACAGATTGACATGAGACAGGGATGAAAACAGCAAGGACGTGAAAGATGGGACAGCGATCAAAGACGGAAGTGGAACGTTACTGACAGAACAAGAAGCAGTGTTGAAGGTTTGTGAAAGCTACTTCAAAGTGCTACTGAATCCGGGAGGTAATGACAACAATTGGTTTCTACCGTCCTCTGTAGGAGGGAAAATTGAGGTTGCTTGTGTTACGATATAGAGATGCGAACGGCGATGAAATGATTGAAGAAGGGGATAGCATGTGTCATAGTCAAGTTGCGAGGGGATATGATGACAGCAATGGATGATATTACTGACCATCTGAATGAGATAAGGTGAAGCCCAAGAAGAATTGATGGACATGGCAAATTGTCCCCGTTTTGAAGGGCGTGTTATGGAAGACAAATGGAAGTACCGAGCTATCAAACGTCTCAATCACGCCATGAAGTTGATAGTAATGAAACTGGGTGGGAGGATTAGGGCAAAAGTAGAACAACAATTGGGTGAAAACCAACTGGGGTTGAGATCGGGTAGAGGGACGACAGATGGTATGTTTGCACTGAGACAGTTGGTGGAGAAGAGGTTTCAGATGCAAGGGGAAATGGTAGCAGGTTTTTTGGACCTGGAAAATGCCATCGACACGGAGAACTGATGAAGGCAACAGTGAGATGGACGAGAGTGCCAGAAGCAAAGGCTGGTATGGTGGAAGCAACGTAAGAGAAAACAGCATCTCTCGACCACGATGTCTGACTGCAGAAGA
>CBDHHR010001134.1:7500-15000 GCA_965263245.1 Metamycoplasmataceae bacterium
CGGACGGACGGACGGACGGACGACGGACGGACGGACGGACGGACGGACGGACGGACGGACGGGACGGACGGACGGACGGAACGAACGAACGAACGAACGAACGAACGAACGAACGAACGAACGAACGAACGAACGAACGAACGAACGAACGAACGAACGAACGAACGAACGAACGAACGAACGAACGAACGAACGAACGAACGAACGAACGAACGAACGAACGAACGAACGAACGAACGAACGAACGAACGAACGAACGAACGAACGAACGAACGAACGAACGAACGAACGAACGAACGAACGAACGAACGAACGAACGAACGAACGAACGAACGAACGAACGAACGAACGAACGAACGAACGAACGAACGAACGAACGAACGAACGAACGAACGAACGAACGAACGAACGAACGAACGAACGAACGAACGAACGAACGAACGAACGAACGAACGAACGAACGAACGAACGAACGAACGAACGGGCACAGTGCGCCGGTTTATGTTTATTTTTTAATTCTGTGCTTATTATATATATTGGAGTTGTTTACGTCAGACAGTATTATATATACAAACCTGTGCTTATTTGTTTATTTGTTAATAATTAAAATGTCATATATTTGACTTGTGTAATTTGATTTGCATTGTTATTCTGCATAAAAATATGTTTGTTTACAGTGCACTCCGGATATGTCAAACCTCCACAGACCCAAGGAAATACTAAATTTAGAAGTTCCACTATGTCTTGGCACCTTACGGGATTGGGTTCAAGTTTTCTAGATTGCACTGTATACAGATATTATGCATACGTGATACATAAATAGCTATATTTAGCCAAATTAGACACAGTTGGCCTACGAGCGGCTCACCATCGGCACTGTCGGCATATCAGCGGTTAACCATCGGCACACCATTGGCAGCCGAGCATGAGCCGCCCTCGGCCCGAACTCGATCCGGCGGACAAAACTCCTGCGGCCCGCAAGCGGTTGCCGAAGGAGGCCCGATAGCTTTGCCGAACTCAAGCCGCCCTCGGCCCGCTGTAGTTGTGCTATCTGGGTTGTATATTCCTGTCTTACGTGTGGATTTGTGCTTACATACACGACAATATATGTCAACACCTTAATGCTGTACGCCGGTGATTGTTCGATGAGATTGTCGTGTTGCTTTGTTTTACCCTGTTTTTATGCTGTGGCTTGGGGGATGCGTTACCCATAGTTTCAGTTGCCGCTTCCGTCTTGCTCAGTATGCATCGTCGTTCTGCGGTCTGCGAAACATTTCCCACCCAACCTCCATGATGGTGTGTATATAACATACGGGTGGTCTATGTGTAGGTTTGTCCACCATCACTTACAGATAGGCTGTACCCATTTTTTTTTACGCTTTTCCCTGCATTATTTCTGTACACGAGGTGTGGCATCGTGCCTTTCCTCCTCCTCTGATGCACGCAAGATGTTTAGTGCGGGTCCTTACTGTACGTTTGTGTGGCAGTTTGACCCGCCCTATATGTGAGTTGTGTTGTCTGAGGTTTCTGCTTTTTTCTAGATGCAGGACCTTTCATTGTTATGTACACGCAAAAGTGCATATGCGTGCACCTTTCAAAACATGGGCAAAACAAATGTGAAATTTTCTTTTGCTTGTCGTAGAAACGAGCAGAGATTGTAATGAGATAAATAGGTTTTACCTTTAAACTTTCATGACGTCAACACCTCTAGTCGAAAAACGTCAAATTCCCCATTGTTCCTTTTTGTGCGAACACACATGACACATTACTGCTGTGCCGGCACACAGTGGCAATATCGTGACGGCGTGTTTGCAATAGGATATTATGAAAACCCTGTTGCGTGAGTAAAATGCCAGCCATTGTGGTCTTGTAAAGTGAAATATGAAGCGATCACCATGGGAAGAAAAACACGTTGTCTAACTAAAATGATTTACAAAGTACTTCTAAGACCATAGCCATTTCTCAATAGAATGCACACAGAGCTGATATACAAATACGTCGTAACGTATTTATAGTACACACGGTCACAAGACGGAGCGACCTGGGTAAATTTGTTTTCAACAGAACAAATTGAGCAGTCATAGTGACAATCGAGAGATGGCTGTAATTTTAATTATATATGCGCCATGACATGTACACATAATTTGCCACGTATTAGTACATTTACTATATCACTATAACTTATTTAGCTGGATATGTAGCCGTTATATTTGTAAACATACTATATCGGTGTCTATTGTTTCGCCACGTGTGGTGATGAACATCAAAGGAAATATGAAGGGTGTCAATGCAATTGCGCCGAATGTATTCGCAGAGATATGCATAACTATGTTTTACATCATCACGTTCGTCTGACATTTGCGTGCTGTGTCATAATATAACATGTGTTTAGTGTACGTACAAAGGAAGAAGGTTGCAGCCAACTGCTGTGATATACATCTTTCTTGGTATAAGAAAACTTCAAACGTTTCCGTCCCATTAAGTAAAAACAGTTTAACGTTGTGCCTCGGAGTGACATTTTGTTGGCGGAGCTCCAAATATGCTCATGTTCTACGTCTGTCATATAAAAAGTAAATGTTTGCTAAAGGATCACCTTTGCTTGGAAAACCTGAGAACAATGGTACAATTGTGATATAATCATGATTATTGGGAAACGTGGAAAGTACAAGAACAGTAAACATGTTTTATACGTAAACCTCAGTAGCTTACATTTATTATGCTGTCTTTGGCCTGGTTTAGTATATTTGATCATATATGTGTGTGATTGTATGTGGGTAGGCCCGCATGTGCTTTGTGTGTGCACACGTATCGCATGTGCGTGCTCTTGTGCGCGCGTGTATGACTGCGTGATGATACGAACAAATTTACCTTATATTCATACATTATTCAACATTTGCTTCGAACCACGTTTCAGACAGCATGGTCGATGGAATCAAACGTAGTTATACTTCGTGTTTTTTCGCAGTGATGACTGTCCTTATGTTTGTAAAAGATATTCTCTAGATCGATGCAAACAACCTTTTCACTACCAATGATCGTTGCAACCAGTCTGTGTTCTGGCAGTCATATGTATTCCTATCTAACAGTGTTTCACATGTCTAAGTGTATAGGTGAACAACGTCATGCGTAGCGTTACACGATTACACCAATTTATGTAATGATAACGTTACGTATCGATGAAGTAAGTGAAGTATCGAGAATATTGTGACGTAATGGGTCGCAATTACGTATTTACTGCCATTGTACTATATGGAAAACACGCAATATGCCGTTGTTTCCAGTCGGGTATACCCGTTAATATCAGGCAAAGGTTTTAATCAGACAATTTCCTGACGAATCCAGGACGTATTCGGGAACGTTGCAACTGGTATTCGAGGGTAATTCGAGCACAAACATCCACAACTATCTGTGCATATTTTATTCGTACACCTGAGGGAAAGTAAGATGAACAAGCGTGCCAAGACACGCCCCCTCGCTTTGATCAGTGACAAACCCAAAACACGTGTTCCATTGTTACTGTTAAATTAACTCCTGCCGAAATTCTCGGAGGTTATTCATTGAAAGCAATGATGTGCAAATTGGTAGCTGGCTTTTTGGGACGAAAAAACACCGTGATGCTGACACTCACAGTTATGTAAAAATGTATTTGATTCAAACGATCTTTTTAGACACACACACATGTGTGACAGAAAACATGTCGCTTTGCAGAAGACACGCAACATGAGTGGCAGACGGCACGTCTGTATTGTGATTAAACGGTTGATTTCGTGTTTTGGCCAAACACAGGGAACACGTTTACCACCTACAACAGCCAGGTCTGGCTGTTATATAAAGGGAGGGTATGTGGGACTCAACACCGACAGAGCAGTGATCTACATCTGAACAAAGACGTTCTTGTGACAGATCCAGGTACGTGGGTTTGGCGTTTGTTTTTATTATTTTACATTTATCTGCATCGTTGATGGTATGGCATTTAGTAAAAGGAGATAATGTCAAAACATGTTGCTGGTGTATTGTCTACCATTATTGTATGACAATTACGAGTTTATCTGTTTTTCTCTTACAGAGACGCCTTGTAGAGACAATGCGTGCGAGTGCCGTCTTGCTTTTCGCCTTCCTGGCGTTGGTTTTCGTAGTGGCTTACGCTGCTGAAAAAGTAAGTGTCTATCGCAACATTGATGACTATTTTACCATGGAAGTGGTGTAGTGGACAACTGTATTTAATAATTCATGCACTGGAACACACCAGCGCATTTTGTCGTGGAAATATATTAAGCATTTACAATTACCAATTACTACGATTTTCTCTTTCAATTTACTTTATTATCGATGATTTTCCACCGTGTTCAGTAAACACATTTAGATGACAACTGAAAGGTGGCGACAATGTTGTCACCGATGTCCCCCGGCCGCGGCCCGCGCGGTTCGTCAGAAGGTCGTCGTACTTATGGGAGAGACGGTACTGGTCCGTGTCTCCAGTCATATCCTTGTATATGTATATGTATATGTATATGTATATGTATATGTATATGTATATGTATATGTATATGTATATGTATATGTATATGTATATGTATATGTATATGTATATGTATATGTATATGTAAATGTATATGTATATGTATATGTAAACGTATATGTATATGTATATGTATATGTACATGTATATGTATATGTATATGTATATGTATATGTATATGTATATGTATATGTATATGTATATGTACATGTACATGTACATGTACATGTACATGTACATATACATGTATACATGTTTATGTATATGTATATGTATATGTATATGTATATGTATATGTATATGTATATGTATATGTATATGTATATGTATATGTATATATGTATATGTATATGTATATGTATATGTATATGTATATGTATATGTATATGTATATACATATATATATGTATATGTATATATATATATACATATATATATATATATATATATATTATATATATATATATATACATATATATATGTATATATATATATTTATATATATATATATATATGTATATATATATATATATATATATATATATATATATATATATATATGAATGCCGTGAATAAACAAATCACGGTATTTTGCATAGACACACACACATACATATATATATGTATATATATATATATATATATATATATATATATATATATATATATATATATATATATATATATATATATATATATATATATATATATATATATATATATATATGTATATACATAACAAAGTTTCATACAATTCGGCGTTATTGTATATTATATATATATATGTATATATATATATATATATATATATATATATATATATATATATATATATATATATATATATGTACACATGTATTTACGTACATAACAAAGTTTCATACAATTCGGCGTTATTAATACTGTGTCTGATCAGCAGAATGAAGAGGATGATACGAGAGTATATGACAGTGAAAACAGCGAAGTCGTTCCCGGTGAGGACTTATGTGTGTGAGTGTGTGAGAATGAGTTTGAGTGTGTTCGTTGCTGTGTGTGAGTGTGTCTGTATTTGTGTCTGTTTATGTTCACGTCAATTGCCTCTTTCAAAGCAGGCCTCAAAACGCACTATTTTATATTAACTTGAATTGTTTAATTTACTGACGTTTAGTATTATACAACTGAATTATTATTTTAATAACTATTTATTTAATAACATGTTATTAATAGCATTAAGTTGTCGATTTTGGTTTTCATTTCATTTAAAATTATTTGTTTTAGAATTGCTTTTATCTGAATTTAACTTAATTTAAATATGTGTCGTTTAACACATAGTCATAATCACAATTATATCAGTATTTTTTATTTTTATTTATGAATACATAATTTATATTGTTTTAGAGATGACTATATACTGTACACACTTTTGAACATAGATAATATCTGGACACACGTGTATAAATAAAGCGCTTTGTTATTATTATTATTATTTTATTATTATTATTATTATTTCATAATAATAATTCAAAAAAAATATTATGATATATAGGTATCTGTATGTGTCTGAATGTGTGTAGATGTGCATAGGTACAGGTGTGCATATGTTTATGCGTGTTTATGTGTGTTATACAAGTCGGTGATTTACCCACGTACATTCGTACAACCGTGACGTTAAAGATCACATCAGTTTTGTTACTGAAATGTTCTTATATTGTGATTGTTTATTTACAGTTGGTGGGTTTCGTGTTAAACGAGGTATAGTATGATCACTCTTCTTTCATTCCATATTATCACATTTGAAATAAATCGATATTGTTTGGAAAAGAATTCGTGTAATCCGGAAAATTACATTACAAAAATAAATTAACACAACTTGTTATTTTGCACAAACATATTTGATGCATAAAACATAATTCAATATAAGTATATGTCAAACTAGAACAATTGATGTATGGCGGTTGATTATTCAAATGCTGTATGTCTTGTAGCGAATTGGCATCGTGTGACACCGTGGAACCTGCAACTGGCACTTACACCCCCGACACCACCAACAGCAATACTAGAGCGTCTGGAGCGTGTCATTACTCCACTTTCGATAAAGCAAGTGAACTCGTACAGCCTCCGTCGTGGAGGCAGGAAACGATGGGGCCGATGGGGTCCTTGTGCCTGCTACTACTGGAGTAGGGGCTGGGGCAAGTGGAAGAGATACGGGTGCATGAGTTATGGAAACAGAGGCGCCGAAGCTTGGGTCTGGAGAAGGGATGACCGGCGTTGGCACTGGGCTGGGGCAAAGAGTCGTCGCGGTACCTACTGCAAGTGCTACTGGTTCAAACACGTCCATTGCTACACAAGGCGGTAGAGACAGCACTCGCCAGGTGGCGTGACGGTCGGTACTTGTCCGTCAAGGGTCGACACATCGCCAGACGAAGAGTGCAAGGCAGTGTCTGTTGATGTTATCACGTGATTGACATGACTTTCTCTAACTGACACTCAATATAAAGTTACAATTCCACGTTGACAGGTGTATTTCTCCGTCAACGTTCTCGTTCTGAAATAATTATCTTTGAACCTGGAAATAATATATGTACGTGTCTTTTCCTTTTAGCACCTGGGCTATCACTTGTAAATTGTCATGTAGCATCTGTTTCTTTTCACTGTGAAATTTCTTTAAATATTATTTGACATTATAAGTGATAATAAAGCACATTCCGCCAAAAAGAAGTAGACGTGTTGTAAATTACATGAATATAATACGTAGTGATTTAGTGTACATCAAGCCGCATTGTGATTACAAAGATGGAGTATGGCGGAGGTGATTGAATAATTTTTATCGGGTTCATAATAAGAATAAACACGACCTATATTTTCATCATAATGATGATCATGATCGCAATGATAATCGTCGTCATCATCACCATGGTCATTGTTATAATCATGATTGTGATGGTCACGATAACAATTACAATGGTGATGGTGATCAAGATTTTGATGATCCTGATAATCAT
>CBDHHR010001134.1:27500-30000 GCA_965263245.1 Metamycoplasmataceae bacterium
CGTGTGCGTGTGCGTGTGCGTGTGCGTGTGCGTGTGCGTGTGCGTGTGCGTGTGCGTGTGCGTGTGCGTGTGCGTGTGCGTGTGCGTGTGCGTGTGCGTGTGCGTGTGCGTGTGCGTGTGCGTGTGCGTGTGCGTGTGCGTGTGCGTGTGCGTGTGCGTGTGCGTGTGCGTGTGCGTGTGCGTGTGCGTGTGCGTGTGCGTGTGCGTGTGCGTGTGCGTGTGCGTGTGCGTGTGCGTGTGCGTGTGCGTGTGCGTGTGCGTGTGCGTGTGCGTGTGCGTGTGCGTGTGCGTGTGCGTGTGCGTGTGCGTGTGCGTGTGCGTGTGCGTGTGCGTGTGCGTGTGCGTGTGCGTGTGCGTGTGCGTGTGCGTGTGCGTGTGCGTGTGCGTGTGCGTGTGCGTGTGCGTGTGCGTGTGCGTGTGCGTGTGCGTGTGCGTGTGCGTGTGCGTGTGCGTGTGCGTGTGCGTGTGCGTGTGCGTGTGCGTGTGCGTGTGCGTGTGCGTGTGCGTGTGCGTGTGCGTGTGCGTGCGCGTGCGCGTGCGCGTGCGCGTGCGCGTGCGCGTGCGCGTGCGCGTGCGCGTGCGCGTGCGCGTGCGCGTGCGCGTGCGCGTGCGCGTGCGCGTGCGCGTGCGCGTGCGCGTGCGCGTGCGCGTGCGCGTGCGCGTGCATGTGTGCGCGTGTGTGTGTCATAAACAGGCCGGCGTATATGAGCATATATTCAGTACCTTTTTTGCGAGAAAGAGCGTCACATTAACGTCGGGACTCAAGGGTCGTAATTTAATATGAGACATAGTGAAGTGACACGGAAGCGCGCCCCAAGATGTGTGACAAATATGATACGTCTTGCTGTGTCAGGCGGGTTTGACGGCCTTGTTGTATGGCAGTACGTTTGACTTGACACCTTTTCAAACCCAGCTGTCCCTTTGCTTCATTAAAATGCTCGGCACTGAATTACGACCAAGTTTACCACTTTACAATGCCACAGAAAGGGAGATGGCGTCTGGCTGGAACATAAATCAGCTACTTGAAATGTCTGCTTGCATAAAGACAAAACAAAAAACACGATTGTGTTGTTGAACAAAGGAAACAACGATGATGGGGTGTATAATGTTGAATATCAACATATATGAAACAGTTGTGTCTTTCCTGCTCCTTCACTGCCTGCTGTTAAAATCTTATTTGTCAAAACAAAACTACGGCATCAGCAGTATTGATATATATATATATATATATATATATATATATATATATATATATATATATAAAATATATATATATATATATATTATATACAATAAGAATGTATTCATTATACATATAATATATATATATATATATATATATATATATTATATATATATATATATATATATATATATATATATATATATATATATATGTATATATAATATATATATATATATATATTATATGTATAATGAATACATTCTTATTGTATATAATATATATATATATATATATATATATATATATATATATATATATATATATATATATATATATATATATGTATATATATATATATATATATATATATATATATATATATATATATATATATATATCAATACTGCTGATGCCGTAGTTTTTGGGATGCAACTCAAAACTTTGCCGCGATGATTGTCTGCAATGAGGACGTTTCGTTATTAAAAAGCACATATTCGTCCATGTTTTTAATAGAAATATATGAGTTTGAACCTTATAGCATAAAACCTTCTTCAACACAGCGGTTTCCAGATGTGATGTGCGACAACATCGAAGTAGTGAATGAAAGTCCTACACAGATTATTTTTGAAAACAATGTTCCTCCTTGTTCGATACAAAAACGCCTCCTATTGTTAAAAGTGTAGATGATGAGCGAGCCCGGCGATAATATCCTGCTCGTAATCGTAATCATAGTATATATAGCGCTGTTCCAACATTCGTTGCTCACAAAAAGTTCTCGAAAATAGAGTCATTTGTTTTACTATAAACGCAGCAGTGCAAAGCAGTTGATGTCACACACTTGGGACTGCCACGTTGAAACCTCTGTCACCCCACAATAACTTGTGCTCAGTCCTACCATTATTTATTACGCTCCAACACCAGTGTATTTTCTTGGTGCAATTATACGGACACAACTGGCGCTGGTCCAAATCGGAACAACAGAAGGAATTGATATATCTAACAACCATAGCTCAAAAAGGGGCGTTTGCGTGTTGGATCTAGGAATGCGTTAAATGATCGAGCTGTGCAAGACACCATACTTAAAATGGCAGTGCCTGAGCTTGTAACAGACAATGTTGTGGGTAGTCGATATATTTGGTTTCCCAACAATGCCTACACAAAAAACACAAAAAAAAACAAACAAACACACACATATATATATGCGTGGGTGTGTGTGTCTGTGTTTGTTTGTTTGTTTGTTTGTTTGTTTTTTGTGTAGGCATTGTTGGGAAACCAAATCTATCGACGGCCTACAACGCGTTGTAATGACAACGC
>CBDHHR010001134.1:32500-55000 GCA_965263245.1 Metamycoplasmataceae bacterium
GTATTAATTGTATGTGTCTGTATGGGTGTGGTTGCAGGTGTGCATACGTTTATGCTTGTTTATCTGTGTTATACAAGTCTGTGATTTATATACGTACCGTCACGTTAAAGAACATATATATTTAGTTACTGAGATATTCTTATATTATGTTTGTTTATTTACAGTTGGTGGGATTCGTGTTAAACGAGGTATGGTACGATTGCTCTTATTTCATTCCATATTATTACATTTGAAATAAATAATTGTTATTTGAAACAAAACAATATTATTAATATTATTTATTTGGCACACACATATTTTATACATAAAACACAACTAAGTTTAAGTAGATGTCAAAGCAGTTGATGTGTACCGGTTTAGTTTTTCAAATGCTGTATGTCTTGTAGCGAATTGGCATCGTGTGACATCGTGGTACGTGCAACTGGCGTTTCCAGGCCCCACACATCCATCAGCAATAATAAATCGCCTGGCGCGTGTCATTACTCCACTTTCGAAAAAACAAGTGATTATGTGCAGCCACCAGCATGGAGGCAGGAAACGATGGGGCCGACGGGGTCCTTGTGCCTGCTACTACTGGAGTAGGGGCTGGGCCAAGTGGATGAGATACGGGTGCATGAGTTATGGAACCAGGGGCGCCGAAGCTTGGGTGTGGCGAAGGGATGACCGCCGTTGGCACTGGGCTGGGGCGAAGAGCCGCCGCGGTGCCTACTGCAAGTGCTACTGGTTCAAAAACGTCCATTGCTTCACAAAGCGGTAGAGACAGCACTCGCCAGGTGGCGTGTCGTTCGCTACTTGTCCGTCAAGGGTCGTCACATCGCCAGACGAAGAGTGCAAGGCAGTGTCTGCTGATGTTATCACGTGATTGTCATGACTTTCTCTAACTGACACTCAATATAAAGTTACCGTACCACGTTGACACGTGTCTCTTTCTCCGTCAACTTTCTCGGTCTGAAATAATTACCTCTGAAACTGGAAATAATGTGTATACATGTCTATTCCGTTTAGCACCTGAACTATCACCTGTAAATTGTCATGTAGCTCGGTGTTTTGTTTCAGTGTGAACTGAAATATTGGTTGACATTATAAGTGCTAATAAAGCACATTCCGCCAAACGAAGTGCACATGTTGTAAATTACATGAATATAATACGTAGTGATTTAGTGTACTTAAGGCCACATTGTGACGACACAGATGGAATGTGGTGGTATTGATTTGAAGAATTGTTATCAGCTTTGTAATCAGAATAAACACAACCTGTATTATCTTCTTTATGATAATCATGATCGCTATAATAATCATTGTCATCAACATCATGGTAAATGTCACGATCATAATTATGGTTATCACGGTGACAATTATGATGATCCTCATCATCGTCGTCTTCGTCGTTATGATTGTTATTGTCGACGTCGTTTTTGTTTTTGGCGTAATTTTCAACTTCATCTTTAGTGTTATCTTAATCTTCAGTTTCAACTCCATCGCCATCACCATCGACTTTCATTCATTCATTCATTCATTCATTCATTCATTCATTCATTCATTCATTCATTCATTCATTCATTCATTCATTCATTCATTCATTCATTCATTCATTCATTCATTCATTCATTCATTCATTCATTCATTCATTCATTCATTCATTCATTCATTCATTCATTCATTCACACGCAGACGCACACGCACTCGCACACGCACACGCACACGCACACGCACACGCACACGCACACGCACACGCACACGCACACGCAGACGCAGACGCAGACGCACACGCACACGCACACGCACACGCACACGCACACGCACACGCACACGCACACGCACACGCACACGCACACGCACACGCACACGCACACGCACACGCACACGCACACGCACACGCACACGCACACGCACACGCACACGCACACGCACACGCACACGCACACGCACACGCACACGCACACGCACACGCACACGCACACGCACACGCACACGCACACGCACACGCACACGCACACGCACACGCACACGCACACGCACACGCACACGCACACGCACACGCACACGCACACGCACACGCACACGCACACGCACACGCACACGCACACGCACACGCACACGCACACGCACACGCACACGCACACGCACACGCACACGCACACGCACACGCACACGCACACGCACACGCACACGCACACGCACACGCACACGCACACGCACACGCACACGCACACGCACACGCACACGCACACGCACACGCACACGCACACGCACACGCACACGCACACGCACACGCACACGCACACGCACACGCACACGCACACGCACACGCACACGCACACGCACACACACACACACACACACATACAATTTGCTCATCATTGCTTTCAATGATTAACCACCCGGTATTTCGGCAGGAGTTAATTTAACAGTAACAATGGAACAAGTGCTCTGTGTGTGTCGCTTTGATCAAAGCGAGGGGGCGTGTCTTGGCACGCTTGTTCATCTTAGTTTCCCTCAGGTGTACGAATAAAATATGCACAGATTGTTGTGGATGTTTGTGCTCGAATAACCCTCGAATAGCAGTTGCAGCCTTCCGAATACGTCATGGATTCGTCGGGAAGTTGTCTGATTAAAACCTGTGCCTGATATTAACGGGTATACCCGACTGGAAACAACGACATATTGCGTGTTTTCCATATAGTACAATGACAGTAAATAAGTAATTGCGACTGGATATACGTTAAGTATCGGGATCGCGATAAAGTAATATATAACTCGATTTACCATTACGTCACAATATTCTCGATACTTTACATACTTCATCGATACGTAACGTTATCATTACATAAATTGGTGTAATCGTGTAACGCTACGCATGCCGTTGTTCGCCTATACACAAAGACATCTGGGACATTGTTAGATAGGAATACATATGACTGCCAGAACACAGACTGGTTTCAACGATCATTGGTAGTGAAAAGGTTGTTTGCATCGATCTAGACTTCGAAAAGAACACAAAGTATAACTTCGTTTTATTCCATCGACCATGCTGTCTGAAACGTGGTTCGAAGCAAATGTTGAATAATGTGTGAATATAACGTACATTTGTTCGGCTCATCACGTAGTCATGCACGCGCGCACAAGAGCACGCACATGCGATACGTGTGCACACACAAATCATATGCGGGCCTACCCACATACACTCACACACATATATGATCAAATATACTAAACCAGGCCAAAGACAGCATAATAAATGTAAGCTACTGAGGTTTACGTATAAAACATGTTTACTGTTCTTGTACTTTCCACGTTTCCCTATAATCATGATTATATCACAATTGTACCATTGTTCTCATTGTTTTCCGTGCAAAAGTGGTCGTTTAGCAAACATTTACTTTTTATATGACAGACGTAGAACATGAGCATATTTGGAGCTCCGCCAACAAAATGTCACTCCGAGGCACAACGTTAAACTGTTTTTACTTAATGGGACGAAAACGTTTGAAGTTTGCTTATACCAAGAAAGATGTATATCACAACAGTTGGCTGGTAGTTTCCTCCTTTGTATGTACGTAAAAACTCATGTTATATTATGACACAGCACGCAAATGTCAGACGAACGTGATGATTTAAAACATCGTTATGCATATATCTGCGAATACATTCGGCGCAATTGCATTGACACCATTCATATTTCCTTTGATGTTCATCACCACACATGGCGAAACAATAGATACCGATATAGTATGTTCACAAATATAACGGCTACATATCCAGCTAAATAAGTTATAGTGATATAGTAAATGTACTAAGACGTGGCTAATTATATGTACATGTCATGGCGCATATGTAATTAAAATTACAGCCATCTCTCTATTGTCAGTATGACTGCTCAATATGTTCTGTTGAAAACAAATTTACCCAGGTCGCTCCGTCTTGTGATCGTGTGTACTATAAATACGTTACGACGTATATGTATATCTGCTCTGTGTGCATTCTATTGAGAAATGGCTTAGAAGTATTTTGTAAATCATTTTAGTTAGACAACGTGTTTTTCTACCCATGGTGATCGCTTCATATTTCACTTTACAAGACCACAATGGCTGGCATTTTACTCACGCAACAGGGTTTTCATAATATCCTACTGCAAACACGCCGTCACGATATTGCCACTGTGTGCCGGCACAGCAGTAATGTGTCATGTGCGTTCGCACAAAAAGGAACAATGGGGAATTTGACGTTTTTCGCCTAGAGGTGTTGACGTCATGAAAATGTTAAGGTAAAACCTATTTATCACATTACAATCTCTGCTCGTTTCTACGACAAGCAAAAGAAAATTTCACATTAGTTTTGCCCCTGTTTTGAAAGGTGCACGCATATGCACTTTTGCGTGTACATAACAATGAAAGGTCCTGCATCTAGATATACGTAGAAACCTCAGCAACACAACTCACATATAGGGCGGGTCAAACTGCCACACAACGTACAGCAAGGACCCGCACTAAACACCCTGCGTACAACAGAGGAGGAGGAGGAGGAGGATGAGGATGAGGAGGAGGAGGAGGAGGAGGAGGAGGAGAAGGAGGAGGAGGAGGAGGAGGAGGAGGAGGAGGAGGAGGTGTCTGTGTCTGTGTCTGTGTCCGTGTCCGTGTCCGTGTCCGTGTCCGTGTCCGTGTCCGTGTCCGTGTCCGTGTCCGTGTCCGTGTCCGTGTCCGTGTCCGTGTCCGTGTCCGTGTCCGTGTCCGTGTCTGTGTCTGTGTCACACGCACACGCACACGCGCGCGCACACACACACACACACACACACACACACACACACACACACACACACACACACACACACACACACACACACACACACACACACACACACACACACATACACATACACATACACATACAATTTGCTCATCATTGCTTTCAATGAATAACCACCCAGTATTTCGGCAGGAGTTAATTTAACAGTAACAATGGAGCAAGTGCTCTGTGTGTGTCGCTTTGATCAAAGCGAGGGGGCGTGTCTTGGCACGCTTGTTCATCTTACTTTCCCTCAGTTGTAGGAGTAAAACGTCCACAGATAGTTGTGGATGTTTGTGCTCGAATAACCCTCGAATAGCAGTTGCAGCCTTCCGAATACGTCATGGATTCGTCGGGAAGTTGTCTGATTAAAACCTGTGCCTGATATTAACGGGTATACCCGACTGGAAACATCGACATATTGCGTGTTTTCCATATAGTACAATGACAGTAAATAAGTAATTGCGACTGGATATACGTTAAGTATCGGGATCGCGATAAAGTAATATATAACTCGATTTACCATTACGTCACAATATTCTCGATACTTTACATACTTCATCGATACGTAACGTTATCATTACATAAATTGGTGTAATCGTGTAACGCTACGCATGCCGTTGTTCGCCTATACACAAAGACATGTGATACATTGTTAGATAGGAATACATATGACTGCCAGAACACAGACTGGTTTCAACGATCATTGGTAGTGAAAAGGTTGTTTGCATCGATCTAGACTTCGAAAAGAACACAAAGTATAACTTCGTTTTATTCCATCGACCATGCTGTCTGAAACGTGGTTCGAAGCAAATGTTGAATAATGTGTGAATATAACGTACATTTGTTCGGCCCATCACCGAGTCAGGCACGCGCGCACAAGAGCACGCACATGCGATACGTGTGCACACACAAATCACATGCGGGCCTACCCACATACACTCACACACATATATGATCAAATATACTAAACCAGGCCAAAGACAGCATAATAAATGTAAGCTACTGAGGTTTACGTATAAAACATGTTTACTGTTCTTGTACTTTCCACGTTTCCCAATAATCATGATTATATCACAATTGTACCATTGTTCTCATTGTTTTCCGTGCAAAAGTGGTCGTTTAGCAAACGTTTACTTTTTATATGATTGACGTAGAACATGAGCATATTTGGAGCTCCGCCAACAAAATGTCACTCCGAGGCACAACGTTAAACTGTTTTTACTTAATGGGACGAAAACGTTTGAAGTTTGCTTATACCAAGAAAGATGTATATCACAGCAGTTGGCTGGTAGTTTCCTCCTTTGTACGTACGTAAAAACTCATGTTATATTATGACACAACACGCAAATGTCGGACGAACGTGATGATTTAAAACATCGTTATGCATATATCTGCGAATACATTCGGCGCAATTGCATTGACACCATTCATATTTCCTTTGATGTTCATCACCACACATGGCGAAACAATAGATACCGATATAGTATGTTCACAAATATAACGGCTACATATCCAGCTAAATAAGTTATAGTGATATAGTAAATGTACTAAGACGTGGCTAATTATATGTACATGTCATGGCGCATATATAATTAAAATTACAGCCATCTCTCTATTGTCAGTATGACTGCTCAATATGTTCTGTTGAAAACAAATTTACCCAGGTCGCTCCGTCTTGTGATCGTGTGTACTATAAATACGTTACGACGTATATGTATATCTGCTCTGTGTGCATTCTATTGAGAAATGGCTTAGAAGTATTTTGTAAATCATTTTAGTTAGACAACGTGTTTTTCTACCCATGGTGATCGCTTCATATTTCACTTTACAAGACCACAATGGCTGGCATTTTACTCACGCAACAGGGTTTTCATAATATCCTACTGCAAACACGCCGTCACGATATTGCCACTGTGTGCCGGCACAGCAGTAATGTGTCATGTGCGTTCGCACAAAAAGGAACAATGGGGAATTTGACGTTTTCGCCTAGAGGTGTTGACGTCATGAAAATGTTAAGGTAAAACCTATTTATCACATTACAATCTCTGCTCGTTTCTATGACAAGCAAAAGAAAATTTCACATTAGTTTTGCCCATGTTTTGAAAGGTGCACGCATATGCACTTTTGTGTGTACACAACAATGAAAGGTCCTGCATCTAGATATACGTAGAAACCTCAGCAACACAACTCACATATAGGGCGGGTCAAACTGCCACACAAACGTACAGCAAGGACCCGCACTAAACACCCTCCGTACAACAGAGGAGGAGGAGGAGGAGGAGGAGGAGGAGGAAGAGGAGGAGGAGGAGGAGGAGGAGGAGGAGAGGCACGATGCTAAACCTCGTGTAATGTAATGCAGGGAAATAATGCAGGGAAGAGCGTAAACAAACTGTGTACAGCCCATCTATAAGTGATGGTGGACGAACTCTGTCGCCTTCTGTCTCGCACAGTTCCATCATAGAAGGCATTCATAGATGCAACACGCATATACCCCTTTTTAGCTACGGTTGATAGATATATCACTTCTACCTGTTGTTACAATTTGGACCAGCGCCAGTTGTGTCCGTATACATGCACCAAGAACATACACTGGCGTTTGGGACGTAATCAATAATGGTAGGACTGAGCACAATGTATTGTGTGTGTCACGCACAAGACGTCACCGAGGGACAGAGCTTTCAGCGTGACAGTCCCAAGTCTGTTGAATGCGCTACCGAAGCATCTGACATAAACTGCTATCACCACGGTTGCATTTAAAGTAAAAATAAGGACTAATCTAATTTCAAGAACTTTTTATGAGAAAGAATTATGGAACAGCGTTATATAAATGTCACAATTATGACCACGATTACGAGCAGGAGATTATTGCCGAGCTCGCTGATAGACTACACTTTTAATATTAGGGGGCGTTTTTGTCGAACGAGGAGGACTATTTCTTAAATAATTTTTGTATGAATTTCTTTCACTACTTCTATGTTGTCGGACATGACATCGGAAAATAGATGTTTCAGACAATTCTTTGCGAAAAAGTTTCAAACTCATTTGTTTCAATAAAACACATGGAGGAATATGTTCTTTTTAAAATAGTTTAACATGAATATAACTTTTAGTCCGTAATGGTATAAATGTAAATATATACATTTTTCTTAACTCAAATGGGGTTCATAATTTTTGTTTTAAATCCTCAAAATAGTGGTTGCTTAGCGCTATCCCTAAAACATTCATCAAGGTTGTGACGCGTTTAATCATCCATTACACAAAACTCCGTTGATGCTGCATATTACACAAAAACATCCTTTTCATTAGACTCGGTTGGATGATTAATTAATTAATATATTACTGTAAAATTATGAACGTAGACTTCAGGTATTCCTAGTTCGGAGTCAATAAAATGTTAGAGTAATATATTAATTTGATTATATGTTTACAGTATAAACATACTAATATATTACTGTAAAATTATAAAAGAATACTTCAGGTATTCCTAGTTCGGAGTAAACAAAATTGGTGGTCACCTATATATATATATATATATATATATATATATATATATATATATATATACTGCATACGTATAATCAAATTAATAAATTACTGTACAATTATGAAAATATACTTCAGGTATTCCGAGTTCGGAATCAACAGATACATATAATCAAATTAATACGTTACTGGTAGTCACCTTTATATTTTCGTACCCATTCAATATTTTAAACACTTCTATCTGATTTCCTCTCAGTCTCCTGGTTTCTAATGTTGTTAATCCACATTCTTTTAGACGCATTTCGTAACTAATATTCCTGAGTTTTTGTATCATATTGGTTGCTCTCTTTTGTACTCTTTCTAGTATATCAATATGGTTCTTGCGATATGGCATCTATGCCTGTATGCAATATTTTAAATGAGGCCTAAGTATTGTTTTGTACAGCGGTATTATTAGTTCTTTTCCTTGTACACTATATTTCGCCTAATTAATCCAAGAATTTGGTTTTCCTTCGCTGGTGCAATTCCACACTGCTCTGATACCTTAATATCAGCATTAATAATTAACCCTAAGTCTTTTTCCTTTACGATAGTATTTAGTACAGTATCACCCATTGTATATTATGCGTCTTTATTCCCATTTTCTGTGTGGAGGCACATACACTTCCCATAATTAAACAGCATTTGCCACTTCTCAGACCATTCGGTCAACTAAAAATACACACACCACGCACGCAAACACACACAGGCACACACGCACACGCGCAAACATGCATGCACCCACTCACTTACTCACGCATGCACGCATGCACGCACACACACACGAACACGCACACGCACACACACAAACACACACACACACACACAAACACACACATAGACACACAAACACACACACACACACACACACAAAGTCAAACACACACACACACACACACACACACACACACACACAGACACACACACACACACACACACACCCACACACACACACACACACACACACACACACACACACACACACACACACACACACACACACACACACACACACACACACACACACACACACACACACACACACACACACACACACACACACAAACACACACAGTACATATGCGTGCACCTTTCTAAATATGGGCAAAACTAATGTAACATTTTCTTTCCTTCTCGTAGAAACGAGCAAAGAAATTGTAACAGGTTTTACCTTTAAACTTTCATGACATCAACAGCTGTAGTCGAACGCCGTCAACATCCCGATTACTCCTTATTGTGCGAACGTACATAACATATTACAGCTACGCCGGCATACAGTCGGAATATCGTGACGGCGTGTTTGTAATATGACGTATAGAAACCTTGCTATGTGATTAAAATGCCAGCCATTATTGTCAGGTTGCACGATTTATAAATACTTTTAAGACCATAGTCTGTTCTGAAAAGGATGCACACAGAGCTGATCACAAAGACGTAGTAACATATTGATGGTATACACGGTCACGGGAAGGAGAGACCTGGATAATGTGTGTTTTTAAAACAGAACACATCGAGCAGTCGTAATGGCAACCGACAGACGGACATAATTATATATGCGTATGGCATATAATTTGCCACGTTTGAGCACACTAATGTATCAAAATAACTCATTTAGCTACACGTAGCCGTTACATATGTACCGTATTTTATCAGTATTGATTATTTCTCGCCATACGTTTAGCATGTTCTTGCACTTGATTGTGTATGACTCGACGATGCGTACCAAATGTACGATGTAATTATACATTATTCATAATTTACTTCGAAAAGTCCATTAACAGGGGCTGGTGCCTATTGATTGGAAAATGAAACGTTCTCCTTTCAGACAACGGAGGCAAAGGTTTGAGCTGCACACAAAAAACTACGGTATTTGCAATATTGACAGTGGCGCAATGGCAGGATCACGTTCGTCCACTCAAAGTTGAAACGCGTTCGTCCATTTTTTACTTAAACAGATGAGTTTGAACATTATCGCAAAAAATCTTCTAACCACAGCTATTTTCCACTTCCATGTACGACATAGTGAATGAAACTCCTACAAAAATAGTTTTTGGAAAACATAGTCCTCCACGTTCGAAAAAAAACCGGCTCCAATCGTTTAAAGTGTAGTCGATCATCGAGCTGGGCGAGTATCTCCTGTTCATGGTCATAATCATAATCGTGACATTTAAATAGCGCTGTTCCAACATTCGTTGATCAAAACACATTTTAGAAAATATAAGTACTTAGTGTTACTACAAATGCAGCAGTGATCATAGCTGTTAATGTCAGATGCAGCGGTAGCGCATTCCACAGACTTGAGACTGCCACGCTGAAAGCTCTGTCCCCCAGTGACGCCTTGTGCGTGGCACACACAATACGTTGTGCTCAGACCTTCTATTATTGGTTACGTATCAGCGTTTTCTTGGTGCAATTACACGGACACAACTGGCGCTGGTCCAACATGTAACAGCAGGAAGAAGTGATATATCTAAAAAGCGTAGCTGAAAAAGGGGCATTTGCGTGTTAGATCTATGAATGCGTTGTATGATCAAGCTGTGCAAGACACCAAGCTTAAAACGGTAGAGCAATGCAGCTGAGCTTGTAACATGACAACTTTGTGGGCCGTCGATGGATTTCGATTCCCAACAATGCCTACACACAAACAAACACACACAAACACACATATACACACACCCATACGTACATACACACATAAATACGTATATATATATATATATATATATATATATATATATATATATATACATATATATATATATATATATATATATATATATATATATATATATGTATAGACATAAATAAGTTATTATAACAGAAACAAATCTTCACTTATTAACTGTATATGCGCATGCGCCTATCTCCGTTCGTATACATATACGCGCGCGCGTGCCCACTCAAAAAAAAAAAACACACACACACACACACACAAACACTAAGGTTTTAATTGCTTATCAACAATCAAAATATGGCTACCATAATATGCATGCGGCAGCTCTAACGTGTTCGACCGTAATATCGGTTAGCGTATGACGTCATAACCGTATATCACTAATATGGGATTTATGTGGTAGTTCTTTTTACACATTACACACGCACACTCACACGTAAGCACACACGCACTATGCATATAAACATACAGCCACTATTCATATAAACATAAACAAACAATAGAAACATTCCACCACCATGACATGGTTAGTATGAAACAGTTACACTTTCTGTCAAGTCACGACGGCAGCGACAAATCTGCGACGACAAAATACCATTCACTTGAACTAGGTCAAGCATATTGCTCGCATTGTGTGATATTACCACCTTACGAGCTGAATCAGTCAGCTACGTCACGAGGTGTTAGGTGAGGCCAACTTTCCTCGCGCTCTTTGCGTCATTTCGCCACTCTCTGTTGAATTATGTTGACACACTCGCTTTTCTTGTGTAGTTCTGCACGCACGCTACATCAGTACCACCCCGAGTCGTCGGTGTCTTCTGTGGGCTTTTTATGAAGACGCCTTCTCGGTCTTCTCTTCCAGTCAACACCAGTTTTGGGACATTACTTTCGAGGTCACATCTTATAATTGCATCGCACAAATTGCAGCGGCAACCGTAAATTTTCAACCAATGTACAAACAGAGATATGTGGAATAAAATGTTTAGATTTTATCTTCACTTATAATCTAGTTGCCAGCTTTCAATGGTGAACCAAGAAATTGTAATTTGTGTAAGTGTTTTTGATTGATATGTATTCACATAGATGTTTGGAAGATATTGAGGTTTTTTGACACTGGGCCAAATTTGGGGAACTTTTGTATTAGCTAGTTTGCATAATTAGCATTAGTAACGCTAGTTAAGCTTGATCCAGGTAAAACGTTTGAACGAGTAGGACTAGAATAATGTGTGATAGCACTTTTCTATACAAGTTTGATTCGAGAAATTCATTTCTGATATTTTTGACGTGATAAAAGGTCAAGGTCAATGTATAAAAGCATGGTCAAGGTCGTTTTGGGCTCAACATTTTTGAAATGTACTTAACTTTCCCACTTCGCGTAACTGACAACCAAACAGACTATCAATGGTAGATTTTCAAGCAATGTACAATGATGATGTATGACGACGGTCGTTCTGCGCAACGCGGGTGCTACGAACTACCTTCTGCAGGAACCGGTGACATCATGTATGTTTTCTTGTCTTGAACAAAGACAACTTCTCCACCATTCACTACATCATTTATATTAGCATTCTTATGATAACGGTAACGTTAGTGATCATGATCAGGATCTTGTTCTTGTTTGGTTGCTTCATTAAGCTTAGAACAACGATCGCAATTGGAAAGTTCCCACGCTCAACACGTTCAAATGGTATAACAAATAATTTCAAAACAACACTGATTGACAATAATGCCGATGCGAGCAGAGGTATCTGCTATACCCTTTGAGGTCTAACGTTACAAACACACATACACTGCTGTATGGACTGATAGAGAGACAGATAGACAAAAAGACACATAGACAGACATACATACATGCATAAATACATACATACATACATACATACACACACACATATATATATATATACATATATATATATACATATATATATATATATATATATATATATATATATATAATTATATATATATGTGTGTGTGTGTGCGTGTGTGTAGGTAGGTAGGTATGTATATATGTATATGTAAATATATATATATATATATATATATATATATATATATATATATATATATATATATATATATATATATATATATATGCATACATACATACGTACGTAAAGGTCACAATCAGAATACACCGATTAACGCTCTGCTTTGCTGACCAGTTCGACTGTCCCAGTTAAGATACAACTTTCTCGTGATTGTCATATGGTGGGATAACAAATGTCACGTGGCAGCAAAACACCACATAACGATGTGGTGTTGCAGAAGGTTTCAATTATCAGCAAGTGTCACATTATGTGACGACAGACATCGTACGTGTGATGACATACGTAATTGCATACATTGTAAGTTGACTTGTGACATATATGGTCAAGTAGTATGCCGAAGAGAAACAAAAGAATATATGTTGAATTATTATATGTAGTTTCACATAAATTCCTAATGCCTTATTTGCATAAACAATTAACACAACTACAGAAAACGTATGATTAAAGTGATGACATACTTACATTATACTGTATAATTATAATTGAAATGTACAATCACTGTCTGCGTCATATCATGTTTTGTATTATTCCACAGGATACATAGAGCGTGCATGCATACGTGCGCACGTGCGTATGTACATGCTCACATAAATGCATACATACTCACATACACACTTACATACGCATATATATATATATATATATATATATATATATATATATATATATATATGTGTGTGTGTGTGTGTGTTGATGTATGTATAGTTACATATATACTTAAATACATGAATATTAACATTAATATTAATATTAATATTAATATTAATATTAATATTAATATTAATATTAATATTAATATTAATATTAATATTAATATTAATATTAATATTAATATTAATATTAATATTAATATTAATATATTAACATTAATATTAACATTAACATTAACATTAACATTAACATTAACATTAACATTAACATTAACATTAACATTAACATTAACATTAACATTAACATTAACATTAACATTAACATTAATATTAATATTAATATTAATATTAACATTAACATTAATATTAATATTAATATTAATATTAATATTAATATTAACATTAATATTAATATTAATATTAATATTAATATTAACATTAATATTAATATTAATATTAATATTAGTATTAATATTAATATTAATATTAATATTAATATTAATATTAATATTAATATTAATATTAATATTAATATTAATATTAATATTAATATTAATATTAATATTAATATTAATATTAATATTAGTAGTAGCAGTAACAGTAACAGTAGTAGGATGGAGCTACTTTGACATCGTATTCTGCTTGACGAGAATCCTGTGATATAGTATTGCATCTTCTGCTAGTTTGGTAACAGCAGCGGCTCCGTCAGAAGGCAGTGTGTAGCAGGACTGCTGCGCAGGATGACAGACGCCATCATAAAATGTCAGCGGCCCACTTCCACAGACTTCAAGTATATCATAAATTTGAAGGGTAGACTGCTGCCCCATTTGCTATTATACTGTTAGTTAGTTTGACAACAATTAACTGCTCTCTCTGTAGGGTAACATGCCACATATGGAACATAATTCTTCCGGTTATTGTGTTGTAAATGAAATGGCTGAGGGTGAAACTGAATAGAAGCTGCGTCATGTCGAGAAAATAATTGTATACTTGCGACGGGTACTTCTAGTGCACGGCACGGCACGGCACGGCACGGCACGGCACGGCACGGCACGGCACGGCACGGCACGGCACGGCACGGCACGGCACGGCACGGCACGGCACGGCACGGCACGGCACGGCACGGCACGGCACGGCACGGCACGGCACGGCACGCGCACGCGCACGCGCACGCGCACGCGCACGCGCACGCGCACGCGCACGCGCACACGCACACGCACACGCACACGCACACGCACACGCACACGCACACGCACACGCACACGCACACGCACACGCACACGCACACGCACACGCACACGCACACGCACACGCACACGCACACGCACACGCACACGCACACGCACACGCACACGCACACGCACACGCACACGCACACGCACACGCACACGCACACGCACACGCACACGCACACGCACACGCACACGCACACGCACACGCACACGCACACGCACACGCACACGCACACGCACACGCACACGCACACGCACACGCACACGCACACGCACACGCACACGCACACGCACACGCACACGCACACGCACACGCACACGCACACGCACACGCACACGCACACGCACACGCACACGCACACGCACACGCACACGCACACGCACACGCACACGCACACGCACACGCACACGCACACGCACACGCACACGCACACGCACACGCACACGCACACGCACACGCACACGCACACGCACACGCACACGCACACGCACACGCACACGCACACGCACACGCACACGCACACGCACACGCACACGCACACGCACACGCACACGCACACGCACACGCACACGCACACGCACACGCACACGCACACGCACACGCACACGCACACGCACACGCACACGCACACGCACACGCACACGCACACGCACACGCACACGCACACGCACACGCACACGCACACGCACACGCACACGCACACGCACACGCACACGCACACGCACACGCACACGCACACGCACACGCACACGCACACGCACACGCACACGCACACGCACACGCACACGCACACGCACACGCACACGCACACGCACACGCACACGCACACGCACACGCACACGCACACGCACACGCACACGCACACGCACACGCACACGCACACGCACACGCACACGCACACGCACACGCACACGCACACGCACACGCACACGCACACGCACACGCACACGCACACGCACACGCACACGCACACGCACACGCACACGCACACGCACACGCACACGCACACGCACACGCACACGCACACGCACACGCACACGCACACGCACACGCACACGCACACGCACACGCACACGCACACGCACACGCACACGCACACGCACACGCACACGCAAACGCAAACGCAAACGCAAACGCAAACGCACACGCAAACACAAACACAAACACAAACACAAACACAAACACAAACACAAACACAAACACAAACACAAACACAAACATACAACAACTCACTCACACATATACATACATACACAGGCTGACACACGCGTATACACGCTTGCACTCACTCACTCATTCACTCACTCACGCACTCACACACACACACGCACACAAACACGCACGCCCACACACACGCACTCGCTCTTTCTTTCATATTGCCACACATGATATGGAAAAGTTTTATTTTATTGACGCTGCAATAGGTATGCTATATGTTGAAGCAACGTCCACCTTTTTCATAGTAATTGTAGCAACAAGCTTAGATAATGAAAAACTTCTACTCATACTGCGTAGTGTATAGCACGTATATGTGAATTGAGAGTATACAAGTTCGAATCCTTCGCAGCCATGTTGAAAGATAGGCCCGTTTGTATATCATACGTTGTATGAAAAACATTCACATTATAAATGTTGAAATCGCACCCAAGCGCCCGGGCGCAGGTGTGGCCTGTATGTGCCATAGGGTAATAACCTAGATTTACTCATGCACATCCTCGGCACGTCTACCAAGTTAAATTCGTTTAAAATGTCAAAGGAATGGGGTCGGAGAGATGACACTTGTGTAAACGTTTATGTATAACTGTTGGAAGGTAGCCCTAAAACAACTGCTTTCTAAGCATGGACGCGTTGGTTCTTGGTATTATTTGAAGCATATGTGTTGTGTTCATGGTCAGCAGAGAGGTAGAGCCTGTCACTGAACCGTTGTGAGCTGTACACAAATACATCGGTTGCCACTAACATTGTGATGTGAATTATTAGAGTGTTGCAGACGGCGACATATACGGACACACTCTGTGATGAGTAGTTTAAGGAAACTGACAGTACAAAGTACACCGCGAAGAATAAATAAATGAACATGTGATGTTACCAATCATCATCACTGCGCTGCCATAGTTTCCATCTTTGGTTTTGCGGCTGCTAGCCTGTTCGTTGCTTAAATGGTGAATGCCGATGTTTCCGCGCCGAATGTCATTGCTGGAAGTACGCATGAGTTGTAGACTTGTCTGTTCAAGCAGGTTCCAATGTTACTCTTGTCGAATGCTGTCCATCCGGCCGCGGGTCTTCTTTAAGTCTCCTTTCTTGTTTTGTTTTTCTTGTTTTTTTACCATGGACTGAAAAACACGTTCTCGAACTAAAATGACAGCCTCTATGGTGAGGTGGCATGATTTACAAAATACTTATAAGACCTTAGTCTTTTCCCAAAAGGATGCACGCAAAGCAGATATACACATACGTAGTAATATATTTATGGTACACACGATCCAAAGAAGGAGCGACCAGGATAATGTTTTTTTGAAAAGAACAACTCGAACAGTCGTAGTGGCAATCGACAGACTGCAATAACTATATATATATATATATATATATATATATATATATATATATATATATATATATATATATATATATATATATATATATATATATATATATATATATATATATATATATATATATGCACTATAACGTGTACATAAAATTTGCCACGTCATAGCACATTTACTATATCACAATAACTTATTTAGCTGTTACATATATAACGTTGAATCGGTATCGACTTTGCTCGCCATGTTTGGTGTAATAATCTTAAGTGTAACTTAAGTGTAACCAGTATTACGTTACGACGGTGAACATCAAAGAACTCTGAAGGGTGCCAATGCAATTGCGCCGAATGCATTCGCAGAGAAATAGATAAAGATGTTTTACATATTCACGTTCGTCCAGCATTTGCGTGCTGTGTCATAATATATCATGTGTTTTGTGTACGTACAAAGGAAGAAACTAGCAGCCAACTGCTGGGATATTACATCTTCCTTGGCATAAGAAAACTTCAAACGTGTCCATCTCACTAAGTTAAAACAGTTTAAGTGGCGTTTTGTTGGTGGAGCTCCAATTATGTTCATGTTCTACGTCAGTCATATATAAAGTAAATGTATTTTAGAGTACCACCGGAAGAAAGATGGCACAATTTAGATATTACCAATATTACTGGGAAAAGTGAAAAGTACAAGAACAATACACATGTCTTTAATCCTAAATATCAGTAGCTTACATTAATTAGTATATCTGATGAGAATATGTGTGCGTGTATGTGGGTACGCGCGCATGTGATTTGTGTATGCAAACGTTTCGCTTGTGCGTGTTCTTGTGCGCGTGTGTTCGATTCGAAACAAAAATACGTTACTATCATACATTATTCTTAATCTACTTCGAATCACGTTTCAGGGATCATGTTCAATTGAACAAAACATACTTAATCTATTTTTGCAGTGATTATTGCGAACAAGCCCTGAAATTTGTTAAAGATTACTATAGATCGATGCAAACACCCCCTACCTATGTCGTTGCAACCAGTCTGTGTTCTGCCAGGCATATGTGTTCCTATCTGACTTGCAGTATTAAATATTATAAAGACAACGTTACGTTTTGTTGAAGTAAGTGACGTATCGAGAATATTGTGACGTAATGCTAACTCAGTTACACATGACCTCACCGTGATCCCGATAGTTAACATACATAGACCCAACCCTTTTTAATGTCCAGTCGCGCGTTCCATGTTTAATGTCATTGTACTACATGGAAAACACGCTATATGTCGTTGTCTCCATCCGTGTATACTTTCCAAAACATTATACCGGTTAATATCAGGCAAACGTTTTAATTAGACTACTTCAAGACGAGTCCAGGACGTATTCGGGAACGTTGCAACTGCTATTCGGGGGTAATTCGAGCACAAACATCCACAACTATCTGTGCATATTTTATTCGTACACCTGAGGGAAAGTAAGATGAACAAGCGTGCCAAGACACGCACCCTCCCATTGATCAGTGACAAACCGAAAACACTTGTTCCATTGTTACTGTTAAATTAACTCCTGCCGAAAATCTTGTATGTTCATTTAAATCCACATGTGCAAGTTGTTAGCAACATTTTGGTACAAACAAACAATGTGACACTGACGCTCACGCTCAGGTAAATATGTGTTTGATTCAAACTATCTTTTTTAGACACACATGTTACAGAAAACATGTCCTGTGACAGACGGCACGTCCGCACTGTGTTGGCCAAACACAGGGAGCACGTATTCCACGTACGGCAGCCAGCTTTGGTTGGTATATAAAGAGAGGGTCTGCGGGACTCAACAACGGACATGCTCTTCACCTGAACGAAGACGTTCTTGTTTCAGAACCAAGTAAGTGGGTTTCGCGTTTGTTTTTATAGTTTTACATTTAAAACTGCCTCGCTGATGACATGACATTTTGTGAAAGGATGATCATGTCAAACGGTGATGCTCTTTCACTGTCTACCATTATTGAATGACAATTACGCTCATATAGTTTAGTTATCTGTTATTACAGATTGGAATTCCAGAAACAATGCGTGCGAGTGTCGTCTTACTTCTTGCCTTCCTGGCGTTGGCGTTTGTAGTGGCTTACGCTGCTGATGACGTAAGTGTTTATGATAACATTGCTGGTTGTTTTATCATGAAAGTGGTGTAGTGGACAACTGTACATATACTTGTATTTGAATAAGTAATTCACTGGCACACACTAGCGTGTATTGTTATTAGAATTTTAATAGCATTTACTATTAGCATTTACATTATTTTTCGTTCAATTTACTTTATTATCGATGATTTTCCATCGTATTCAGTAAACACATTTAGACGAATATTATAAGATAGGGACCGTGTTGTCAATGGTGTCCCGAGGTCGTCGTACTTATGGCAGAGACGGTACTGGTCCTATCCTTGTACTTTGTCGCCATCTAGCTTATATATTATATTAGATATACATATATATATATATATATATATATATATATATATATATATATATATATATATATATATATATGTGTGTGTGTGTGTGTGTGTGTGTGTGTTTGTGTTTGTGTTTGTGTTTGTGTTTGTGTTTGTGTTTGTGTTTGTGTTTGTGTTTGTGTTTGTGTTTGTGTATGTATGTGTGTGTATGTGTGTGAGTGTATGTGTGCAAAATAACATGTTATTTAGTCACGACATTCATATATATATATATATACATATATATTCATATATATATATTCATATTTATATATATATATATTCATATATATATATATATATTCATATATATATATATATGTATATATATATATATATATGTTCATATATTCATATATATATATATATATATATATATATATATATATATGAATGCCGTGACTAAATAACATGTTATTTTGCACATACACCCACATACACATGTGCCAGTATATATAAACAGTTTCATATAATTTGATATTATTAATACTGGGTCTGATCAACAGAATGAAGACGCTGAAACGAGAGTGCATGATGGTGAAGACAGCGAAGTCGTTCCAGGTGAGGATTTAAGTGTGTGAGAATATGTTTGTATGTGTGTGTGTGTGTGTGTGTGTGTGTGTGTGTGTGTGTGTGTGTGTGTGTGTGTGTTTGTGTTTGTGTTTGTGTTTGTGTTTGTGTTTGTGTATGTATGTGTGTGTGTGTATGTGTGTGTATGTGTGTGTGTGTTTGTGTGTGTTTGTATGTGTGTGTGTGTGTGTGTGTGTGTGTGTGTGTGTATGTATGTGTGTGTGTGTGTGTATGTATGTGTGTGTGTGTGTGTGTGTGTGTGTGTGTGTGTGTGTGTGTGTGTGTGTGAGTGTGAGTGTCTGTATATGTGAATGTGTTTGTGTTTGTGTGTGTGTGTGTGTGTGTATGTGTGTATGTGTGTGTGTGTGTGTGTATGTGTGTGTGTATGTGTGTGTATGTGTGTGTGTGTTTGTGTGTGTTTGTATGTGTGTGTGTATGTGTGTGTGTGTGTGTGTGTGTGTGTGTGTGTGTGTGTGTATGTGTGTATGTGTGTGTGTGTGTGTGTGTGTGTGTATGTGTGTGTATGTGTGTGTGTGTTTGTGTGTGTTTGTATGTGTGTGTGTGTATGTGTGTGTGTGTGTGTGTGTGTGTGTGTGTGTGTGTGTGTGTATGTGTGTGTGTGTGTGTGTGTGTGTGTGTGTGTGTGTCTGTGTGTGTGAGTGTGAGTGTCTGTATATGTGAATGTGTTTGTGTTTGTGTATGAGTGTGATCACGTCAATTGACTCTTTCAAAGCACGTCTCAAAACGCGCTATTTTATATCAACTTTAAATGTATAACGTTTACTATTATACTGCTGTATTATTTTAATAATGATGTGTTATATAACGTATTATTAAGAGTAGTAGTTCGTCAAATGTTTACAATTTATTAAAATCATTTGTTGTACAGATTTTTCATCTGAATTTAACTTAATTTATTTACATTTTTTTAAACAATGTCATAGTAACAATTATATCAATATTTTGTATGTATACATACTTTATATTGTTTTACACATAACTACGTACTGTATACACTTTTGAAGTAATACATTGTATTAGTGTGTATATGTGTTCGTATGTGTCTGAGTGTGTGTAGTGGGTACATATGTGTGCGTATTTGCATGTGAGCGCGCATGTGGGTATATATGTTTACGTGTTTGAATTCTAGAATGTATCCATGTACATACATACAACAATAACGTCACCTTAAAGAACATATCAGGTTTGGTTACTGATATGTTCTTATATTGTGTTTGTTTATTTACAGTTGGTGGATTTCGTGTTAAACGAGGTATTGTACGATTGCTATTATTTAGTTCCATATTATCACATTTGAAATAAATAATCATTATTTGAGAAAAATGTCCGTTTGATTTCGGAACGTTCCATTTTAAGATTTTTTTAAAATATATTTGGCACACACATACCTAATACATAAGATGTGTCTCAATTTAAGAAGGTGCCAAACCAGAGCAATTAACATCAGGCGGTTTAATATTCAAATGCTAACGTGTATGTCTGGTTGCGTATTCAGATTATCAATGGATACCACCCTTTGTGACAGCCATACCGACAATCTATATACCAATCTATCAAGAGATAGGTCCACAGTGACACCAGGTCCACTACATGTAGGGGCGCACGTCATTAGGCCACTTGATCAAATACAGCTGCAAATGTACAGCCTCCGTCGTGGAGGCAGGAAACGATGGGGCCGACGGGGTCCTTGTGCCTGCTACTACTGGAGTAGGGGCTGGGCCAAGTGGACAAGGTACGGGTGCATGAGTTATGGAACCAGGGGCGCCGAAGCTTGGGTCTGGCGAAGTGATGACTGCCTTTGGCACTGGAGCGGGGCAAAGAGTCGCCGCGGTGCCTGCTGCAAGTGCTACTGGTTCAAAAACGTCCATTGCTACACAAGTCAGTAGAGACAGCACTCGCCAGGTGGCGTGTCGGTCGCTACGTGTGCGTCAAGGGTCGACACATCGCCAGACAAAGAATGCAAGGCA
>CBDHHR010001135.1:0-6350 GCA_965263245.1 Metamycoplasmataceae bacterium
ACTTCGACAGGGAGGGGGGAACAAGCTAGAGTATGGTAACCCACCCCACTCAGGATAAATATGGCATGTTGTTAACCTATGACCCACTGACCTTGAGGTAGTAGACGAGAAGTTCGTTGAGTGAGGGGTCAGCGTTGAGGTTGACCAGGTAATACTTGCACTGTTCCACCTTGATGCCCGACGTCTCCACGGAGATGCCCATCTTCTCCAGGGCCGCCGTCCGCTCCTGCCACAGAACACACTCGTCATATCATCTTCATCATCATCATCATCATCATCATCATCATCATCATCATCATCATCATCATCATCATCATCGTCGTTGTTTAATGGCAGTGTTTCCAGGCTCTTTCAACCCAACTGACTTTGTTCCCAATCTGGAATGGTCATGAGCATCAGGTGTTGATACCCAAGTGAGCAGACACTAGTTGTGTTTGGCCGCCCTACTGGAGCGGTCTCCTCCACCACGGAGTTTGTACAATTTCAGCCTACTTTTTCTCATTACCCCGCAGTCACCTGTATTCACTCTTCTTCAAAGTTTGTCACTGGGCTGTCTGTCATAATAAGAATAGTTCTTATTATGCGTAACATCTAACATGCAGTTAACCAATGTGCTTACATTTTCATTTTCAAAATATAATCTATGATCAAGTGTGTGTGTGTGGTGTGTGTGTGTGTGCGCGTGCGTGCGTGCGTGCGTGTGTGTGTGCATGCATGCATGTGTACAAGGTGCATGCATATATACACGTGCATATGACGGGTACATCAACATCTTCCTGACAGAAGGTTTGCATCTTAGACACTGAATTTTCTGGGTTAATCTATAACCATTGGAAGAAGGGTAATGTTTTTATTGGATAATTGCTGTAGGATTTTATCAGTTTTATGACGTAAATCGACTGTTCTTACTTAATAAGAGTATATTTTCTGTGAATGTCATGATGGCACATATCAAGTCACCATATAAAGCTGGTCCAATAAACATTGGTGGCACAATAAACACTGCTGATAGCACAAAGTAGTCAATAAACACTGGCAATCTTGCAATATCTACAGCTAGCTGGCAAATAAACAATGACATGAGCCAGCACAATTTCTTCCTCTTTAAACACTGCTGATTTAAAAATAAATTAATATATTACCCAATGAACACTACCACCGCATCAATAAAACACAATCACTGGGGAAATAATACTGTCTATTTAAATGCCCCAAATAAAACAACAATAACACGACAACCAAACTGTTTATTATTAACTGCAACTTTGAACACAAACATTGAATATGTTAAGCAACACCATTACTTAGTGTTAAGTTATTATGCTAAAAATGATCCTAATGATCATCACCAATTTCACTGATTATTTCAACAGAATTATGCAGTCTTTTCTTACATCAACTGCGTGTAGTATTACTTAACTCCACAAATTGGAACTTCAACAAAACAAATCGAAGAAGCATTTTTAAAGGCATACTATTAAACAATTATTACAATATAAAGTTTGCAAACAAAACACTGACATGTTTGAAGTTTCGCATTTTTGCAGGTGTAGTTTATTAGTATGACAATCACAACCACCATTAAATAAATCTTATTTCTACCATCAATCGTACCAGCCTTTTGACATCATCTAAACGCGTGACAGTCAGACAGGTTATGGCGAGAACGCAGATAACGCATTAATGTGGGCATCATTGCACATAAAGCTGCCAACTTGGTCTCGATGGCATTACGCGGCTCACCGAGCCATATATCAGAAATTTCCTGCACTGTTACCATGGCAATGAGGATTTAACAAACCAGCGCCAACAATAAGGACTCGGACGGAATCAATAGAACAGTGACAAACTGAGTCTTAGCTTGTTGTGGACATCACAGGCAGATTTGTGTTGAACATTAATATAGTTGTCAGATGAGTACGAGCGTTTATCAAAGGTAGAGTCTGATTGTTTTAATGTAAAATCGACTTATGTAACATAAATTACAAATATCCTGAAATCATGACCAAATTAAGGACTGAACGATGTACATTATTTTACCATTATCTGTTATTAGTTGTAAATTAAATATATTTTCTTTGCAACTGCAAATCTCGTGAATGCATTACCTAAATATATTTCATTGAATGAACATGACATGTTTGTACAAATGAACCGACAAAAATATGCATACATGAATACACATATTGATTTACACATGAAAAACAGATACCAAGAACACAGAACAGACACATGTCTCTAGACATATGCAGGCATCCACATACACACTTATACATATGCAGGCATGTGACGACGTCCATGCGAATACACACTTACACACATATACACGTATTCACACACCATGCACACACCCATGCATGCACGCACACAAACCTAACAAAACCAGTTTGTAAACTTGAAAGACTAAGACCGAAATATTCCCCAAGTACTCAATACATGTCCCTCTACAACAAGTCAACAACCTCAAAAATAAGTCCAAGTACTCAATACATGTCCCTCTACAACAAGTCAACAACCTCAAAAATAAGTCCAAGTACTCAACACATGTCCCTCTACAACAAGTCAACAACCTCAAAAATAAGTCCAAGTACTCAATACATGTCCCTCTACAACAAGTCAACAACCTCAAAAATAAGTGCAAGTACTCAATCCATGTCCCTCTACAACAAGTCAACAACCTCAAAAATAAGTCCAAGTACTCAACACATGTCCCTCTACAACAAGTCAACAACCTCAAAAATAAGTCCAAGTACTCAATCCATGTCCCTCTACAACAAGTCAACAACCTCAAAAATAACTCCAAGTACTCAATACATGTCCCTCTACAACAAGTCAACAACCTCAAAAATAACTCCAAGTACTCAATACATGTCCCTCTACAACAAGTCAACAACCTCAAAAATAAGTCCAAGTACTCAATACATGTCCCTCTACAACAAGTCAACAACTTCAAAAATAAGTCCAAGTACTCAATACATGTCCCTCTACAACAAGTCAACAACCTCAAAAATAAGTCCAAGTACTCAATACATGTCCCTCTACAACAAGTCAACAACCTCAAAAATAAGTCCAAGTACTCAATACATGTCCCTCTACAACAAGTCAACAACCTCAAAAATACATCCAAGTACTCAATACATGTCCCTCTACAACAAGTCAACAACCTCAAAAATAAGTCCCAAGTACTCAACACATGTCCCTCTACAACAAGTCAACAACCTCAAAAATACATCCAAGTACTCAACACATGTCCCTCTACAACAAGTCAACCACCTCAAAAATAAGTCCAAGTACTCAACACATGTCCCTCTACAACAAGTCAACAACCTCAAAAATAAGTCCAAGTACTCAATACATGTCCCTCTACAACAAGTCAACAACCTCAAAAATAACTCCAAGTACTCAATACATGTCCCTCTACAACAAGTCAACAACCTCAAAAATAACTCCAAGTACTCAATACATGTCCCTCTACAACAAGTCAACAACCTCAAAAATAAGTCCAAGTACTCAATACATGTCCCTCTACAACAAGTCAACAACCTCAAAAATAAGTCCAAGTACTCAATACATGTCCCTCTACAACAAGTCAACAACCTCAAAAATAAGTCCAAGTACTCAACACATGTCCCTCTACAACAAGTCAACAACCTCAAAAATAACTCCAAGTACTCAATACATGTCCCTCTACAACAAGTCAACAACCTCAAAAATAAGTCCAAGTACTCAATACATGTCCCTCTACAACAAGTCAACAACTTCAAAAATAAGTCCAAGTACTCAATACATGTCCCTCTACAACAAGTCAACAACCTCAAAAATAAGTCCAAGTACTCAATACATGTCCCTCTACAACAAGTCAACAACCTCAAAAATAAGTCCAAGTACTCAATACATGTCCCTCTACAAAAAGTCAACAACCTCAAAAATACATCCAAGTACTCAATACATGTCCCTCTACAACAAGTCAACAACCTCAAAAATAAGTCCAAGTACTCAACACATGTCCCTCTACAACAAGTCAACAACCTCAAAAATACATCCAAGTACTCAACACATGTCCCTCTACAACAAGTCAACCACCTCAAAAATAAGTCCAAGTACTCAACACATGTCCCTCTACAACAAGTCAACCACCTCAAAAATAAGTCCAAGTACTCAATCCATGTCCCTCTACAACAAGTCAACAACCTCAAAAATAAGTCCAAGTACTCAATACATGTCCCTCTACAACAAGTCAACAACCTCAAAAATAACTCCAAGTACTCAATACATGTCCCTCTACAACAAGTCAACAACCTCAAAAATAAGTCCAAGTACTCAATACATGTCCCTCTACAACAAGTCAACAACCTCAAAAATAAGTCCAAGTACTCAATACATGTCCCTCTACAACAAGTCAACAACCTCAAAAATAAGTCCAAGTACTCAACACATGTCCCTCTACAACAAGTCAATGACCTCAAAACTAAGTCCAAGTACTCAATACATGTCCCTCTACAACAAGTCAACAACCTCAAAAATAACTCCAATTACTCAATAAATGTCCCTCTACAACAAGTCAACAACCTCAAAAATAAGTCCAAGTACTCAATACATGTCCCTCTACAACAAGTCAACAACCTCCAAAATAACTCCAAGTACTCAATACGTGTCCCTCTACAACAAGTCAACAACCTCCAAAATAAGTCCAAGTACTCAACACGTGTCCCTCTACAACAAGTCAACAACCTCAAAAATAAGTCCAAGTACTCAATACATGTCCCTCTACAACAAGTCAACAACCTCAAAAATAAGTCCAAGTACTCAACACATGTCCCTCTACAACAAGTCAACAACCTCAAAAATAAGTCCAAGTACTCAACACATGTCCCTCTACAACAGGTCAACAACCTCAAAACTAAGTCCAAGCACTCAACACATGTCCCTCTACAACAAGTCAACCACCTCAAAAATAAGTCCAAGCACTCAAAACATGTCCCTCTACAACAAGTCAACGACCTCAAAAATACGTCCAAGTACTCAACACATGTCCCTCTACAACAAGTCAACGACCTCAAAAATACGTCCAAGTACTCAACACATGTCCCTCTACAACAAGTCAACCACCTCAAAAATACGTCCAAGTACTCAACACATGTCCCTCTACAACAAGTCAACCACCTCAAAAATACGTCCAAGTACTCAACACATGTCCCTCTACAACAAGTCAACCACCTCAAAAATACGTCCAAGTACTCAACACATGTCCCTCTACAACAAGTCAACGACCTCAAAAATACGTCCAAGTACTCAACACATGTCCCTCTACAACAAGTCAACGACCTCAAAAATACGTCCAAGTACTCAACACATGTCCCTCTACAACAGGTCAACGACCTCAAAAATACGTCCAAGTACTCAATACATGTCCCTCTACAACAGGTCAACGACCTCAAAAATACGTCCAAGTACTCAACACATGTCCCTCTACAACAAGTCAATGACCTCAAAACTAAGTCCAAGCACTCAATACATGTCCCTCTACAACAAGTCAACAACCTCAAAAATAAGTCCAACATTTTGCTGCAGTGGACCTCATTGAGATTCCTAGACTAACTGCATTATCCCTGTGCAGCAACCACTGCAAGCAATCAGCTTCCAATCCAATTGAACCAGTCACCCATCCCAGTCCTCACTGCCTGGCCATTATACAATAACTGGAGATACCAATATGTGTCCAAATTCATGAATTTGTTTTGCATGAATTTGCCCTGGTTGTATTGCACTAGAAGTCAATTTGGCATTGCTGTGAAGTGTGTTACACACCGAGATAATTTTACTTAATTATATAACATTAGTCCAACAATTGGACAGAATTTTAATGTCATATCTTCACATGCTGGCCCAAACCCTATAATTACTTGTCTATTTTTGCTACTCTAAAGCAAAGGTGCCCGCTCCTAGGTTTAAATTTTTCATTTAACATCACGGTCTGATGACTACAACCTGCATGTTGAGGGTCTACTACCTGCCAATTTGTGTTCAGTTACCTTTTTAAGCTCGGAACAATGTTCACAATTTGAAACATTCCGCTTGCAACACATATAAACAGTAAACAAAACATCCAGTTTCAAAACCAAAATTTATTGGCAGTAATGCAGAGGCAAGCAGAGTTAACCATAATCCTCTTTGATGTTTAACTTTCCCACGTTCTAGACAGGAGACTTCCCGTTACAAATTACTACTCTGGCAATTCTGGGCAGAGGAGCTGACACCCTGCCTTTAATGCAAGCTTAATCTGACATAGGTAACTTGATAATCACGTTGAATGTTACAAACAATTATTATAGGAATTGGGAACCTACATG
>CBDHHR010001137.1:0-6152 GCA_965263245.1 Metamycoplasmataceae bacterium
AAGAGAGTTGATGATTGAAGGGGTTGGTGGGTAAGGGAGTTGATGATTGAAGGGGTTGGTGGGTAAGGGAGTTGATGATTGAAGGGGTTGGTGGGTAAGGGAGTTGATGATTGAAGGGGTTGGTGGGTAAGAGAGTTGATGATTGAAGGGGTTGGTGGGTAAGGGAGTTGATGATTGAAGGGGTTGGTGGGTAAGGGAGTTGATGATTGAAGGGGTTGGTGGGTAAGGGAGTTGATGATTGAAGGGGTTGGTGGGTAAGGGAGTTGATGATTGAAGGGGTTGGTGGGTAAGGGAGTTGATGAATATGGGGTTAATGGGTAAGGGAGTTGATGGATGAGGAGGTCAATAAATGAGAAGGTCAGTAGGTCAGAGGGCTGTTGGATGAGGATGCGATTGAAGGTATTGATGATTTAAGATATTGGTGAATAAGGGTGTTGATGGATGAAAGGGTTGATGAATGAGGGTGTTGATGGATGAAAGGGTTGATGAATGACGATGTTGGTTGATGAGTGTTGATGAATAAGGGTGTTGATGAATGAGGATGTTGGTGGGTTAGAGGGTTGGTGGATGAGGATATGAATATGAGGTTGATGATTGAGTGTTGGAGAATGAGGGGGTTGATGAATAAGGGTGTTGGTGGATGAGGGGCTATATTTCTAAGGTGAGTGATCATTCTTACCCCTATCGCTCACGCAAATCACGCATCTGGGAAACGATTTATCGCTCACACTAATTATGATTATTGCTCCCATCACCAGACCACATGACTAATAAGATGACTGACATAGTAAATGATGCATTTAGTTGTACATGTGTAACCATGGATGTTTACGTAAACACAAGAAGCTAAATAAGTAACCGCGTAATTAAAAAATTGCCTAACAAAGCCAGCCATATAACATAGTTATACAGTGGCGCCGCCACACAGATAACATAGAATGCCACCTGGTGGATAAAAACAAGTAAAAATCGCTTGCCTAAATTATTTCGCATATTTAGGCAAGCGTTTTATCACCCGCCTGTGTTTTTCAAACGTATAGCACCTGTTGATGAATGGGGGTGTTGGTGGATGAGAGGGTTGATGAATGCGGGTGTTGGTGGATGAGAGAACTGGTGAATGAGGGTGTTGGTGGATGAGAGAGGTGATGAATGCAGGTGTTGGTGGATGAAAGAGGTGATGAATGAGGGTGTTGGTGGATGAGAGAGGTGATGAATGCGGGTGTTGGTGGATGAGAAAAGTGATGAATGCGGGTGTTGGTGGATGAGAGAGGTGATGAATGTGGGTGTTGGTGGATGAGAAAGGTGATGAATGAGGGTGTTGGTGGATGAGAGAGGTGATGAATGCGGGTGTTGGTGGATGAGAAAGGTGATGAATGCGGGTGTTGGTGGATGAGAAAAGTTATGAATGCGGGTGTTGGTGGATGAAAGAGGTGATGAATGTGGGTGTCGGTGGATAAGAGAGGTGATGAATGCAGGTGTTGGTGGATGAGAAAGGTGATGAATGCGGGTGTTGGTGGATGGATGAGAGAGGTGATGAATGTGGGTGTTGGTGGATGAGAGAGGTGATGAATGCGGGTGTTGGTGGATGAGAAAGGTGATGAATGAGGGTGTTGGTGGATGAGAGAGGTGATGAATGAGGGTGTTGGTAATTGAAAGAGGTGATGAATGAGGGTGTTGGTGGATGAGAGAGGTGATGAATGTGGGTGTTGGTGGATGAGAGAGGTGATGAATGTGGGTGTTGGTGGATGAGAGAGGTGATGAATGCGGGTGTTGGTGGATGAGAAAGGTGATGAATGAGGGTGTTGGTGGATGAGAGAGATGATGAATGCAGGTGTTGGTGGATGAGAAAGGTGATGAATGAGGGTGTTGGTGGATGAGAGAGATGATGAATGCAGGTGTTGGTGGATGAGAAAGGTGATGAATGCGGGTGTTGGTGGATGAGAAAAGTGATGAATGCGGGTGTTGGTGGATGAAAGAGGTGATGAATGCGGGTGTTGGTGGATGAGAGAGGTGATGAATGCGGGTGTTGGTGGATGGATGAGAGAGGTGATGAATGTGGGTGTTGGTGGATGAGAGGTGATGAATGCGGGTGTTGGTGGATGAGAAAGGTGATGAATGAATGAGGGTGTTGGTGGATGAGAGAGGTGATGAATGAGTGTATTGGTGGATGAGAGACATGATGAATGAGGGTATTGTTGGATGAGAGAGGTGATGAATGAGGGTGTTGGTGGATGAAAGAACTGATGAATGAGGGTGTTTAAATGAGAGGATTTTGAATGAGGATATTGGTGGATGAGAGAGCTAATGAATGTTGGTGTTGTTTAAATGATGGGTTGATGATTGAGGGTGTTGGTAGATGAGAGGGTTGATGGAAGACTGGGTGATAGCATCAAATAAGTGGAAGTGTTCTCAGTGATTACTGACATGTAACATTGTAATATTGTCTGCACATAATACCTTGTCAGCTGACTGCTCTGACTGCAGGTTGCAAACTAATTTTATAAGCTATATTTTTATAGCAAGGATTAATAACTGACAGCGAGAGGCTTGTCTAAACAGTTATAGCAACAATGCTTGGGAAGAAACTGTTAACTTCATTTTACAGAGATAATATTAATAGCCAATTATTATTAACCAGACCAGGTTATTAACATAAAACATATTTAAATGTTCAGGCGTTATAGTGACTGTATCTATTGCAGAGCCGTAGCACAGATAATCCATCAGCTATACTGGTTAAATCATATATGGTTTACTATGTGAACAAAAACCTAGAGTCCTACCAAAAAGAGGTTTCATGCGTTTAGTAATGTGATACCTGTCATTTATAATATAATAATTATAGTAACACTTCCATAGTGCTTATAGCCTCGAGAATTCAAGCTCAGAGGTGCAACAAAACCATTATGTATCATACGTGGGGACAGCAGGAGGCGCCATTGGAGCATGGGTCCAGGAAACGTTTAGGGTGCAAATGCAATTTCAAGCAAATATGTGTAGAGTTCATTTCAAAATGTGGTAGTTTCAGATTATTTTATTGTGTACTGGGGAGTTGAATCAAGTTTTTGGGCATTAATAATGTTTAAATAGATAGGGATCTTTTGACTTGTGATTCAAGAGAATGATTGTGCATCATATTATTATTCACCCTGATGTCTAGTGAAAGTGCATGTTTGCCCAAATCTGTCAAATCCAGTTGATCTTTTTTCACCCGAAATTACATACCTACCAACTTTTGAGGTTTTAAATCCAAGGAAATCTGTGGTCGAATTAAATTCATCAACAAAATTAGGTGAATCTCAAAAGTATGATCCCACCGATTCAACATTGGAAGATGGATGGAAGCTGTTGGAGGTTGGAAGGGAACATTTGTGAGATTGTTTCTATCCCAGCAGGTCCACATAAATCTGGAAGACTAGTCACTACCGGAAAACGTCCTAGATGGTTGGCAGGTGTAAGATTATAACGGCAAGATACATGCCACCATATTCCATCCAGAGATACCACAATGTATCTCCACTTGTAACTCATCTGGAAGGTGAAATTATGTTCCCTAGCTGCTAGCCATAGACAAATTAACCAGTGAAAATGTTATAAATTATAACATTTCTGCCCACAGTACTGATGTACACTGGTTAATTCGTCTATGGCATTATCTTTGTATCAGTTCATGACAGAATCATGGAATGGCTAAACTGTCTCATCATTCCATGATTCTGTCATGAACTGATACAAAGATAATGATCCATTTTATATGCCGCAGCATCTTCTGATTTGTTATGCATTGATCACCAGATGGAGCCACTGTGCCATCCTGCTTTTACGTGGGACAAGGGAAGATGTGGCCTTATACATATAGCACAAACACTCTTTAATCACAATTTTCCAGTGACATTTACGTGTGTTTATCTAAATGTCATGTTGTTGTCCTGTCTGTCACAGTGACCTGGTTTTTGGACAGTGGGACGCATTGGTTCGGAGGTGTTAGTGGAAATGCAGTTCCAATGCTGGAATTATTGGTGTTGCATGTGTGCCATTTTCCATTACAAATAATGTGGAAAATATACAATATTAATAATTACAATTTTGACTTTTCCCATGTGTCAGTACTTACGAAGTTAATACCTTATTATGGGTCGTTTTATATTTCACCTCAAATTGCAGCGGTTTTTATATTTTTATATTTGTTAATGAATATATTTAATTCTTTAGCCAACAATAAAATGTTAGTATTAATTATTCATCTATATATTTATATTATAGCTTATTTGCATTGTCTTTATATATTTATTTATTAACTCATTTATTTATTGTATTCATTCATGAAAACTGCAATATTGTGAGTTATCACTTTTAAGCAGTATAAATTTGAAGAATTATTAATAATTAATAATAAACACAACAAGAGTTTTCATATGTCCTAACTCCGTGTCCAGTGTCATCAATTGTCTTCCACAGAGGATGACGTGGACCTCCTCCACTCGAGGATGACGTCTACATCGAGAGAGGTTCAGCCCAGGAAGACACATTGGAGTCATCTCAGTGCGTTTACAGCGGGTAAGTGACATCATCTTTCCCCCAATTTACATATCCTATTCACAACATCACTTAAATGCATGCTTAACTTTGCAATAGACTTGTATAGCTGTGTTTTTGTTTTATTTACTTTTAACACACAGAACGAGTGAGCTGTGTTTATTTGGTTGTAAATAGAAATAAAGAGGAAATGTATTTGTTGTCATCAAGCATTTGTTTATCCAGTAACTAATATTGTCATGTTGCATTAATGTGAATTTCTGCCATGTGAATTTCCCATTTTGGACCATTAAAGGTTATAGTGTTGTACTGGATTGTGTTGTGTTGTATTGTGTTGTGTTGTGTTGCGTTGCGTTGCGTTGCGTTGCGTTGCGTTGCGTTGCGTTGCGTTGCGTTGCGTTGCGTTGCGTTGCGTTGCGTTGTGTTGTAACTTCTTAAAATTCATGATATTTTGAAAAAGAAAACAAATTGAAAAAGTCTTCAAACAATTATTTCAGCCTCTTTTTTTATGTAAACATTTGTAAATGTAACAAGTTGTGAAAGTAATCTGTGAAAGAGATTGACATGGGGTTGATGCGTCACAGATGATGTCATTGTCGAAGACGACGATGACACGGATGACGATGACATGTACCCGGGCCGCTGCATGCGCATGAACTTTGACCATCACCATGGCAACGGTAGTACCGGCTCCGCATCATCCCAGAGCAGGCGGTACCGCAAGAACGCCCGGCATGACAGTCAGCGTAGCCGATACCACTACCAGCGGTACTACCGCCGACAGCCACACCAGACACAGCCGCGTGGTACCGGTTCCACTAACTCGGGGGCGCCACAAGATAAAGCCCAATCGGGCGTCGACATTCCACGGATCAGTGTGTCCCCCCCAGACAGTGACACTGACACGCCCTCTTGTGGAGCAGAACTGAAATATGGTAAACCAAGTAAGTGTTGGTATTGTGGTTTGAATCTGCTGTGGTTTTATTGTCATATCACCCCGTAGTAACGCCATGGAGCCATGGCTAGGGCTTCACACTCTTGACTAAGAGAACCTGGGTTCAAATCCGTTCACTCTACATAGCTCCAGTTCACTCAGCTGTATGAATGAGTATCTGGCTATAGATATTGGTGGATATTTGTGGACCAATTGTCGTCGCACATTAAATGCGGCGTGGCTGAAAGCTTCCCAGAGAATTTGAGATGGTGTTTGTTTGAACTGGTCTGCCAGGGACTAATGTATTAAGCGTCTTGATGAGTATTGAGGACTGATACAGTTTTAGATAAGAACTTACCTTCATCTTTGCCGTAAGACAAACACTCATTCTCCAGGTTACTGTCAAGGGATAACATAAAACGTATGTGTTAGACAGATCGGAGAGTGGAACTTATGATGAACTTGTCCACTGTTGAGAGGAAGGTGTGATCTCAGTGTGTCGATTCAAACGTAACAGCTGATTTTATTAAGCTATTGACGATATCGTTTTAAAGTTTCTGTGTCTCGTATTAATTTACTAACTTTTATTAGATACTGTTCTTAATCTGTTATGGAATAATTATGTTGATGGTATCCAGACTGGCAGATCGCACTGATTAGCAAGAAACTGGGTGTTCTAAAT
>CBDHHR010001138.1:0-2500 GCA_965263245.1 Metamycoplasmataceae bacterium
TGTCACCTCTCTCAGCTGTCACCTGTCTCAGCTGTCACCTGTCTCAGCTGTCTCCTGTCTCAGCTGTCACCTGTCTCCTATCACAGCTGTCTCCTGTCACAGCTGTCTCCTGTCACCTGTCTCAGCTGTCACCTGCCTCCTGTCTCAGCTGTCACCTGTCTCCTGTCTCAGCTGTCACCTGCCTCCTGTCTCAGCTGTCACCTGTCTCCTGTCACAGCTGTCACCTGTCTCCTGTCTCAGCTGTCACCTGCCTCCTGTCTCAGCTGTCACCTGTCTCCTGTCACAGCTGTCTCCTATCACAGCTGTCACTCAACTGTTGCTATGAGCAGGTGTCTCTCTAGACAGTGGCTGGTCTGTGTTGACTCATCCACTGTGTCTACTGATGATGATGATGATGATGATGATGATGATGATGATGATGATGATGATGATGTCTACTGATGACTTCTTACAGCTGCAGTGTGGCCACGTCTTCCACCTGCACTGTTGCCGCAGAGTTCTCGAGAATCGCTGGAATGGACCACGAATTACGTTTGGCTTCTCAAAGTGTCCCATTTGCAAGGTATCATAGGCCGGGTGAATCGCAGTACATCATATAGGCTGGCTGGCTGCAGCTAAGTAATGTAGAAGTAGGTCACTTAGGCTGGCTGGCTGCAGCTAAGTAATGTAGAAGTAGGTCACTTAGGCTGGCTGGCTGCAGCTGAGTAATGTAGAAGTAGGTCACTTAGGTTGGTTGGCTGCAGCTGAGTAATGTAGAAGTAGGTCACTTAGATTGGCTGGCTGCAGCTGAGTAATGTAGAAGTAGGTCACTTAGATTGGCTGGCTGCAGCTAAGTAATGTAGAAGTAGGTCACTTAGGCTGGCTGGCTGCAGCTAAGTAATGTAGAAGTAGGTCACTTAGATTGGCTGGCTGCAGCTGAGTAATGTAGAAGTAGGTCACTTAGGTTGGCTGGCTGCAGCTGAGTAATGTAGAAGTAGGTCACTTAGATTGGCTGGCTGCTGCTGAGTAATGTAGAAGTAGGTCACTTAGATTGGCTGGCTGCAGCTGAGTAATGTAGAAGTAGGTCACTTAGATTGGCTGGCTGCAGCTAAGTAATGTAGAAGTAGGTCACTTAGGTTGGTTGGCTGCAGCTGAGTAATGTAGAAGTAGGTCACTTAGGTTGGCTGGCTGCAGCTAAGTAATGTAGAAGTAGGTCACTTAGGTTGGTTGGCTGCAGCTGAGTAATGTAGAAGTAGGTCACTTAGCCTGGCTGGCTGCAGCTAAGTAATGTTGAAGTAGGTCACTTAGGTTGGCTGGCTGCAGCTGAGTAATGTAGAAGTAGGTCACTTAGGTTGGCTGGCTGCAGCTAAGTAATGTAGAAGTAGGTCATTTAGGTTGGCTGGCTGCAACTAAGTAATGTAGAAGTAGGTCATTTAGATTGGCTGGCTGCAGCTGAGTAATGTAGAAGTAGGTCACTTAGATTGGCTGGCTGCAGCCGAGTAATGTAGAAGTAGGTCACTTAGATTGGCTGGCTGCAGCTGAGTAATGTAGACGTAGGTCACTTAGATTGGCTGGCTGCAGCTGAGTAATGTAGACGTAGGTCACTTAGATTGGCTGGCTGCAGCTGAGTAATGTAGAAGCAGGTCACTTAGGCTGGCTGGCTGCAGCTGAGTAATGTAGAAGTAGGTCACTTAGGCTGGCTGGCTGCAGCTGAGTAATGTAGAAGTAGGTCACTTAGGTTGGCTGGCTGCAGCTGAGTAATGTAGAAGTAGGTCACCTAGAATAGCTGGCTGCAGCTGAGTAATGTAGAAGTAGGTCACTTAGGCTGGCTGGCTGCAGCTGAGTAATGTAGAAGTAGGTCACTTAGGTTGGCTGGCTGCAGCTGAGTAATGTAGAAGTAGGTCACCTAGAATGGCTGGCTGCAGCTGAGTAATTGCTTAGCACTGTCAAAAAACTAATGTAAGTTTACGTTATATTTTATTATTTTATATATGTAATATATTTGCTTCCATCAAATACACATGTATATCAATAAACATCAGATTTACATCTACATGTGGTAGGAAGCATGTACGGGGGTAGATGGAAATCTGAGCTGCTTACCTAAAAAAAAAAAAATTCTGTTATTTACCTAAACGTTGACACTGTTTGAAGGCTGACATTGATCACCCGTCCCTGGCTGACTTGATTGAACCAATCGGAAGTTTGTTTGATGACGTGAGACGTAAGGCACTGATGCGACTGGAGTACGAAGGTCTACACAAGACGGAGGCCATCACTGCAGTTGGCAACAGGTACATACCCTGTGTGGACAGGTACATACCCTGTGTGGACAGGTACATACCCTGTGTGGACAGGTACATACCCTGTGTGGACAGGTACATACCCTGTGTGGACAGGTACATACCCTGTGTGGACAGGTACATACCCTGTGTGGACAGGTACATACCCTGTGTGGGTGGAGATTGATTGATTGATTGATTGACTTTATTTGGTAAAAATTATATACATGACAATTAAA
>CBDHHR010001139.1:7500-12739 GCA_965263245.1 Metamycoplasmataceae bacterium
ATATTAAACAGTGAATACTTCTTTTTTACTAGGTCTTTTATGATAAATAGAGATGATGGGGAGTTAGGGTTTGTGTCACGTATGACACAACCTGCTCGCCACGACATCCGGGATCATTACATCGACATACGGATTTGGTAGCTCGGCCTCTTACCTATACGTACATGCACTGATTGTCTTTATTCTCTTCCGCAAATAAGTTATTATTGTCAAATAATTGATATTGTCGGATCACAGCGATTATTCTGAGCCATTACGAAAATAGACTCTTCATTTTTCTTCGTATGTCAATTTAGGGCCTGCAATGTCGTGGCTCTACACTGCAATACTGTATTATTCCTGTCTTTAGAATACTATCAAAATATGGTACAACCGACAATTCCGTGGAGTCGAGTTGGTTATATGGCGTGAATTAAAAAGCCGTACTCACATTAACAATGTCGGTATAAATATTTGATTAGACTGCAAAGTTCCTTGCAGGCTTTGTAATGCGTAACAGTTAACACATTTTTCACCAACATACAGTTTGCGCGAAGATAACATTAATTATAAAATCAATAAAGGTGTGTAGTGTGTTTATTTTATGTTTTACTGGGCTTGTAGAAGGTGTAGTGTGTGTTGTTACTGAACTCAAATCAAATTCGCGTAAAACTCAAATGTTAAATATAGTAAAAGTGCATATGCATTTAGATAAACATCCGGACAATATGCCGATCCAGGAGTATCTGGGGCCCAAAACGTTGCCTCAACTATAAGGCTAAGAGGCGACGAAACGCGCAGGCTTAGTCTTAGAATATGTCGGCTTCGATGGATGAATCGAGTTAAACTTTATGACTATGTGACTGTATTGAAGCTCTAATGTAGTGTTGGCCGCCTTAAACCTTCATTAGCATCCGTCCCCGCCATTTTCTGATGTCACGAGAATGCAAGAGAGCGTGCTTTCACAGTCGGACTAATTTCGATTTTCATGAGCATTAGAAATTATGCAACTTAAAGTGTTGTGCCCTCAGACTGCTGCCACGGAAACTGCCCATATGGACAGTCGTGTGCCGTACAGTGTCGCACTGCTGCCACTGAAACTGCCCATATGGACAGTCGTGTGCCGTACAGTGTCGCACTGCTGCCACTGAAACTGCCCATATGGACAGTCGTGTGCCGTACAGTGTCGCACTGCTGCCACTGAAACTGCCCATATGGACAGTCGTGTGCCGTACAGTGTCGCACTGCTGCCACTGAAACTGCCCATATGGACAATCGTGTGCCGTACAGTGTCGCACTGCTGCCACTGAAACTGCCCATATGGACAGTCGTGTGCCGTACAGTGCCGCAAGGTTGTTATGACATGTAACTAAGAGATACTGTATTTAGTGAAGAGGTAGAGCTATGTGTAGGCGTATGCCTAAGATACATTACATTGCACTCGCTACATTTAGCTGACAGTTGCCCGCCTTTTTGCAATTTAAGTCTTTGTGCAATTTGAGTAGCCTGTTATGTATGAACTGCTTACGCGTAGGACGTGTCCAAATTCGCCCTATCGCATGACCATCACATAAATCAACGCATATTATGCGTTTATTTATGGGTACTGACACCATTATAGGTTAATGGTCTGTAAAGTTTATGCACTTTTTGGTTTCATAGACATAACATTCATTTCAACATCTATAGCCCTTTGGAATTTTGCAGCGTTCAGCCTTCGTTAAGCTGACGTGTTCCTTTTAGTGCAGCCGATATGTGACAAAATATGGTCGAATTGTGCGTTTTATGATACAAGCATGACATTTGGCACACGCATAGAGTACATAATTATAAAAATATTTGGATGTAGGGCCATCTCAGATTTTGCCGTGGAAGGGGATGGCAGCCATTTTAAAGATGGCCGCCAAAAACCAATTTCCTCTATCTAAAGACTTTTGCAACGTAGACTAGATGTTTTGGAACCAAAACATACAACTTCTCTGTTATCAGAAGAAACGTATGTGGACAGCCGATGTGAATGATTTGAATATTTTTGCATTTGACCTTCATCGACCTTCGTACCCACCATTTTTATAAAATGACAGCCGTTGGAACGACAACGTCCCACCTTAAAAAAATTCCTATTAGTTACAATAATTATGATAGGTGGTAGCACATATTAATATTATGTTTTTTCAATCGGTAGGCGGTTTAGCAGCTGATCATGTGGTTGCGAGGATGTCACATGACCAAAAAGAAAGGAAACCGCGCTTCGTTTTTGAATATATATTATGTTAGATGATATAAATGCGGAATGTACAAATCATAGAACATGTAGGTATCTTTTTAATGTAATGCAGGTAAACAGTAGAGTTATGACATCCTTCTACACCCTATTTTCACAAGAAGAGCGTAACTGCCATAATATCCGAATGGCTAAGGTATATAGTTGCTTCCAAGAAGTTCACCCGTCAGTCTATAGAAGAAGCACCTCCTTCCACCAAAACATGTTTCTTCTGCGGCATGCCTCCAGTTAGAGAGACTTTACGCAATGCATCAAGAAAGCAACACACGTGTTCTCTGGTATTGCGATTGACCATGCTCATGAACAGAATAATGCCTCTGTGAAGGGTGATAGTGGGGCTGTGGGTCTGACTGAGAACCCTGCAGCACTGCGGCGTTGGATGGTGTCTGGCCCTGAAATGGCACGTCTGATTGGATAATTTGAGGTTTCAACCAAGAAAAGAAAGAAAACAGATTTCCGGCATCACGAGCAGACGAAACATGCACAGATGACATTCGGACGATATACTTAGTCATTAAATGATGTAATAGAAGAGATGGGAAACCCATTCGCTGAGAACAGCAAGGATTTGCTTGTACTGGATAGCAGAGACCTTGCAGATCCAGCTGTGATTGACACGTTGCGTCAGATCAAATCTCTCGGACAAGAGCAGTATGACACCTACGTCAACGAGCGCCTTGTCAACCAAACAAAGCCCATTACAGATCCAATCAAGAGAAATAACCTACAACTGTTCAGCCGGCCACCAGTATTTATAATGCATGGGCATGTTGGTGTTAACTGCAGTTGGATATCTAGTTTAGTTTTGCTTTTTGAAATATTCTAGAACAATAGTTATGGTGTGCATGTGACAATTGTTTTTAGGGGACAGAAAATTCACATATTTAATATTTCGTGTCCGCCATTTTTATAGATGGCGGTCGTCTAAATGCAGGTATATATTTGTATGATTATATGTACGTATGTGTGTGTATGTGTGTGTATGTGTATGTATGTATGTATGTATGTATGTATGTATGTATGTATGTATGTATGCATGTATGTATGTATGTATGTATGTATGTATGCATGTATGCAGGTATGTAGGTATGTATGTATGTATGTATGTATGTATATATGTATGTATTTTTGTATGTATGTATATATGTATGTATATATGTATGATGTATGCATGCATGTATATATGTGTGGATATATGTATGTATGCTTGTATATTTATATGTGTGTGTATGTGTATGTGTATGTATGTATGTATGTATGTATGTATGTATGTATGTATGTATGTATGTATGTATGTATGTATGTATGTATGCATGTATGTATGTATGTATGTATGTATGTATGTATGTATGTATGTATGTATGCATGTATGCATGTATGCATGTATTATATACACACATATATACATATGCACATATGCACATATGCACATATGCACATATGCACATATGCACATATGCACATATGCACATATGCACATATATATATATATATATTTCGTGTCCGCCATTTTTATAGATGGCGGTCGTCTAAATGCAGGTATATATTTGTATGATTATATGTACGTATGTGTGTGTATGTGTATGTGTATGTGTATGTGTATGTGTATGTGTATGTGTATGTGTATGTGTATGTGTATGTGTATGTGTATGTGTATGTGTATGTGTATGTGTATGTGTATGTGTATGTGTATGTGTATGTGTATGTGTATGTGTATGTGTATGTGTATGTGTATGTGTATGTGTATGTGTATGTGTATGTGTATGTGTATGTGTATGTGTATGTGTATGTGTATGTGTATGTGTATGTGTATGTGTATGTGTATGTGTATGTGTATGTGTATGTGTATGTGTATGTGTATGTGTATGTGTATGTGTATGTGTATGTGTATGTGTATGTGTATGTGATGTGTATGTGTATGTGTATGTGTATGTGTATGTGTATGTGTATGTGTATGTGTATGTGTATGTGTATGTGTATGTGTATGTGTATGTGTATGTGTATGTGTATGTGTATGTGTATGTGTATGTGTATGTGTATGTGTATGTGTATGTGTATGTGTATGTGTATGTGTATGTGTATGTGTATGTGTATGTGTATGTGTATGTGTATGTGTATGTGTATGTGTATGTGTATGTGTATGTGTATGTGTATGTGTATGTGTATGTGTATGTGTATGTGTATGTGTATGTGTATGTGTATGTGTATGTGTATGTATGTATGTATGTATGTATGTATGTATGTATGTATGCATGTATGTATGTATGTATGTATGTATGTATGCATGTATGCATGTATGCATGTATTATATACACACATATATACATATGCACATATGCACATATATATATATATATATATATATATATATATATATATATATATATATATATATATATATTTATACATATATATGTATATATATATGTATATATATATATATATATTTGTGTATGTGTATATATATATATGCATGTATGTTTGTATGTATGTATGTATGTATGTATGTATGTATGTATGTATGTATGTATGTATGTATGTATGCAGGTATGTAGGTATGTATGTATGTATGTATATATGTATGTATTTTTGTATGTATGTATATATGTATGTATATATGTATGATGTATGCATGCATGTATATATGTATGGATATATGTATGTATGCTTGTATATTTATATGTATTTATGTGCATGTCAGCGATTATCATATATATATATATATATATATATATATATATATATATATATATATATATATATATAATTACATATATACATAATATAATATACATATCTATGTATATATTTACACATACATATATGAAGAAATAGTCTTCCCAGCAGGCTGCTATATGCAGTGCCACATGTCTTTTTACCTCGTAATCCACAAACAACCAACCCACGCTGCCACTCACTTCGCCCAATGAGATCTTAATGTAGACTTGTCAGTCGAAGACGTTTGTAGAATGTGGA
>CBDHHR010001140.1:0-5000 GCA_965263245.1 Metamycoplasmataceae bacterium
ACACGCACGCGCACGCGCACGCGCACGCGCACGCGCACGCGCACACGCACACGCACACGCACACGCACACGCACACGCACACGCACACGCACACGCACACGCACACGCACACGCACACGCACACGCACACGCACACGCACACGCACACGCACACGCACACGCACACGCACACGCACACGCACACGCACACGCACACGCACACGCACACGCACACGCACACGCACACGCACACGCACACGCACACGCACACGCACACGCACACGCACACGCACACGCACACGCACACGCACACGCACACGCACACGCACACGCACACGCACACGCACACGCACACGCACACGCACACGCACACGCACACGCACACGCACACGCACACGCACACGCACACGCACACGCACACGCACACGCACACGCACACGCACACGCACACGCACACGCACACGCACACGCACACGCACACGCACACGCACACGCACACGCACACGCACACGCACACGCACACGCACACGCACACGCACTCACTCATCAGGCCTTGTTTGTTGTTTTTGTGGTGTGCGGCAGGGCAGAATAGATGTCATTTCTTCGTGTTATTTAGCCAGTTTTTCTTTTATTCCCCCTAGCGTGCCTTGCATAATGGTTTTTTTAGAAGATGTGTCAGATGTTGATATGACACCTTGGATGAGACCTTGGGTTGATAACAGCGGGACAGCCTACTTGCTGTCTGACATAGTCTCGCTTAACCGACTCTCGCTCGGCTGCGTGACTTCGCCGAGAAGACAGTCTGTGACACGTGATGTCACTGCTCGAAGCATCTCTGTTTTGGATTAATTAACAGGTTTACGTATTTAATAATAATTAATCCTTGTACAGTTCGCATGCTTTTAATAACGACATTACGTTATAAAATCTCTGTATACAAAATTAAAATAGAAAAAATAAACATGAGATAAAACATTCACTTCTGGTTATTTTGTGTGTGACATGTTTCTTTACAAAATAAATTTTGAATAGTTTTATAGTATAGTATTATCTGATATAAAATGTATCTTTCTTTAATGTGTTATTTCAAAGTCGGCCTGAGAGCCATTGGCCTGGTCCTAGCCCGATTCAGGGGTAAGGCCGCCCTAGCAGTCACAAACGCAGAGCGTAATTTCCTCACGGAGTAGTCAGTGGCTTCAAAATGGCAGCCAACTCACGGCGCCTGGGTAACCGAGGCTAACACAGTCGTGACAAATAAAGAGTCCGACGCACTTAATTTTAAATATCTGGACTCGCATGACATACGAAGTAATGTAATTGATAGGTGGTAATGAATATTAAAAGCCAAAACAGTAACAATCCTACGATTTATGTATTTATTATGGCTTTCGATACAGGAATGAGTACTAGCTTCGTCTGGTGTGTAGGTTAGTATACCTAGAGCATACTAGAATACCTAGAGTATACCAGATTCCACTTTGAGCGATTGTGTATTTAGATAGCTGTAGACCTAGTGAACTGTTTATTACAACAATTCTGATATGTAATGCGTTGCATAACGTATTAATGAATAGTTTGCAAACAACGTCAAAACTGCATGTTTCAGCACATAGCAATCATTCCTTCCCCTCCTATGACATACATATTTCCACACATTCAATACTGAATTATTTTAAATGGCTTAATCATCTTTGTTAATTAGAGACATTTACCTGATTCTGTTATAACATGTTGACCGCCAAGATATGTTTTATTCAGACTTGAGAGGGGAATGTCAAAAAAGGAATATCGACCAAGTAAAACATTTTGTAACCTAGATTCAAAACACTATATCGTCGACCATGCAGTGTTTTGACAACCTAACCTGCGTCAGTAGCGCAATGCTACCCTGTCTTAACGAGTAGCCGCATGCACTGTAGACATGTATTATACACCGCAATGCATCATTCTTGCTTAGAAAGAAGATCTATAGAAACGTTCCCAATTAATCATAATCTACAATGACGCACCATTTGAAGAAAAACCGTGAGTTGTATTTCTTCAGCAGCGTTTGACGTCTTGCTTGCGTCTGGCGGCCAACGTGTCACATTCTACATGCCATCCCAACAGTGCAGGGGTCTGTTTGGTTTTTCAGTGATAAACCCCATGTTGTTTTTGTAGTAAAAACATATAGCACAGGTTGATAATCTATTCATCACAGGCGTTGGCATCAAAAGCGCGGAAATACAAAAGGCGCACAAATGTGGGGCTCACGAAAGGCAGTCGGCATCATCGGCATCATCGGCATCATCGGCATCATCGGCATCATCGGCATCATCGGCATCATCGGCATCATCGGCATAAACCACTTAACGTAGGCGTCTTGTTCTGACGGCACCTTGTTGACACTCTTGACAAATGTTGAAATCAGCAGGCGAGCCGCATAGTATCAATCACATGCAGTTATTTGGAATGTGTGACGTATATTCATTGCATCATATTTACCGTTTAATAATCATATTACACGAACGCAAATTAAACAGTTCATTTTATTAAAGATAAACGAAATATATAAATGAACTCTGGAAATAAACGACGCTAGTTTGATGGGAATTCTGTTTGTTTTAACTGGTCTTCCCCCATTTTTCTTCATGAGAGACAATGTATCGCAATAATTTAACACAGACACATGTGGCTAAGCAACGCTGTGACAACAAACCAGTGTCATGGTCAGTTGGTGAGCTGCTAAGAAGTAGACCTTTCCATGGTCCAATCCGCAGAACAGCATTTCAGGCCTTGGACTGACGTCAATGCATTAACCTAAACATGTTGGTTAATTGTTTATATTTCACCTGGTTCGTGCCAGTGTGTCGTTGAGTAGTGGGGCGGGAACTGACATATAATGGAACTACACACGCAACCCATGTGACAGATGTATGCCGGGTAGTAACATCTACACATTCATCCCCAGACACAAAACTTAAAAACATATGATGTAGGTCTAAGACACAATGTATCCAATCTAAGTTAAAACAACCGGTGCTGTTAACGTTAACAAGTTAAACGTTGGTGTAAATCATATCATACAAATATGATAGCAGAATATAGGAGACGGCTTCCCGAAATACTAGTTTCCCACATTTAACATACTTGACGTAAATTGGAACATATGTTTGCAACGCTGTGAGTGTTTTATATGGTTTCACGGGGAATTTTTTCACACACAAAATCAATTCTTTTCAGGGGTCGTAGATTAATCATGGAATCTGAATTTGGTGCTAGATTTGCAAATCGTCTACCAGTAAAACGTGAACATGCACACGCACGCACACGCACGCACACGCACTTAATCTCACGTGCACGCAAGCACACAAACGTACACAGTCAGACGTCAGACACACACGCACGCACGCACGCACGCACGCACGCACGCACACACACACACACACACACAAACACACACACACACACACACACAAACACACACACACACACACACACACACACACACACACACACACACACACACACAAACACACACACACACACACACACACACACACACACACACACACACACACACACACACACACACACACACACACACACACACACACACACACACACACACACACACACACACATACACATACGACAGCTCGAGCATCGTTAAATCAGTCAAATACGAGATTCAGTTGGGAGAATATCGACAATAAAACTACGTTCTTATACTACATAGTGTCCAATCCTCAAGATTGATGAAAGTGGTCCTCCCTCTACATATTCCCTGGCAGATCTGTTCAATCGAACAGTATCTCGACTTCTCTGGGAAGCATCCAGGGCCGCTGCAATCAGTGCGTGAAGGCTGTTCGTACACACATATCCACCACTGTCTATTGGCCAGTATTCGTTCACTGAGTGAAAAGGAACAATGTCAAGTTAACAAGACGGCCCAAAATGTGCCACCGCAAGACGGGATTAGAGCCCGGGTGATCTTAGTCGAGACTCCGTAACTCTAGCCACTGGGTAACTACACCACTGCGTCACTACGCCACTGCGTCACTACGCCACTGCGTCACTACGCCACTGCGTCACTACGCCACTGCGTCACTACGCCACTGCGTCACTACGCCACTGTGTCACTACACTACATCACGTTACTCCCTGGCAGACATGTTCAATCGAGCACCATCTCGACTTCTCTGGGAAACTTCCAGCCACGCTGCAATTAATGCGCGAAGAATATTAGTGCACAAATACCCACCACTGTCTATCGCCATGTACTCGTGAACTAAGTAAACTGGATCAAAGTAGAATGAACGAACTTTCCCAAGGTTCGACCGGCAGCGCAGGATTCAAACTCGAGTTCTCAGTCGAGAGGCCAATGCGCCACTGCACCACTGCCCCACTGCACCACTGCCCCACTGCGCCACCGCGCCACTGCCCCACCGCGCCACCGCGCCACCGCGCCACCGCGCCACCGCGCCACCGCGCCACCGCGCCACCGCGCCACCGCGCCATCGCGCCATCGCGCCACCGCGCCACTGCGCCAATTCACCATTGTGTTACAGGTAGATACAGTTTTGGAAGAGCTGAAATGACGCAAAAGTGCTTCGAAAACGCACAATTAACAAGTTTCCCATGCTTACCGTTAGCCTTTCTGTCAGGTGATCCGGGCAGGGAGCAGCACTGGCAGTCGACTTCAGCAGTGCTCTTGTCGTCAGTCAATGTTTCATCACTTTCTGTAGCATGTGTTAGAGTTGTGGGCACACTGCATAAATGTGCACGCATCATGGGCGCTGCCGGCAATCTAGATTCACGCGTGAGACTTTGAATTCCGCAGTAAATCGAACCATCTTAGGAATAGATAATGTTCAGTGCTGGCATTCTCTTGGATAAACAGTTCTGCCATTGTCCGCGGTATTTAGACTGCGTACATAATCTCAAATGAACGACCTCAGTGATTCCCAAGTGCTACCAGCCATCATTCATGCCAAGGTTTATTAAACGCTTTTACTGGCCCCAGCTACACACGACACTTT
>CBDHHR010001141.1:5000-10912 GCA_965263245.1 Metamycoplasmataceae bacterium
CATAAGCAGCAGCAGTAGCAACAGCAGCAGCAACAACAACAGTGGTAGTAGTAACGCAGTGGCTAGAGCTTCGTACTCTCTACTAAGATATTGGGTTCGAACCCTCTGCTGCCGTGTCACAACTAGGGCAAGTTTAGAGGTCTTGTTCACTCTACGTTGCTCCAGTTCACTCAGCTGAATTAACGCGTACAATGCTACAGACAGTGGTGAATGTTTAAATAGTCTTCGCGCATTAAGCATAGCGTGGCTGGATGCTTCACAGAGAAGTCGAGATGTAGTTCGATTGAGCAGGTCTGCGCTTTGAGCCATCCTGAAAATTAGATACTGCGCTAAACTTCTCGCTTTACTGATGAGGACAGCGGGGTACTCACCGAAGAGTGGAACCACTTCAGAGGTGGGAGGAATGTTGTCCATGATGACAAGCATGAAGACAGTCATAGCGAGCAGCACAGTGACGGCGAGGCTGACTTTCTCGCCGCTCTCTGGCGGCAGGCAGAACGTCATCAGTCCGATGGCCGTGAGCAGTAAACAGGGGAATAGCAGATGGAAGAGGTAGAACATCGGTCGTCGCTTCATCACCACGGTGAAAGTGACGTCAGGATACGGCTGTGGACAGCACTCGTAGAGGACCTGAAACAAGTCGGTCTACTTTCACTTTCACTTTCATTCACAAATACGTTGAATTTGATTGGTTCGGTTGAGCCAATATAAAGCATTTGATTGGTTCGGTTGTACCAATGTAAAACATTTGATTATTTCGGTTGTACCAATATAAAGCATTTGATTATTTCGGTTGTACCAATGTAAAACATTTGATTATTTCGGTTGTACCAATGTAAAGCATTTGATTATTTCGGTTGTACCAATGTAAAACATTTGATTATTTCAGTTGTACCAGTGTAAAGCATTTGATTATTTCGGTTGTACCAATGTAAAACATTTGATTATTTCGGTTGTACCATTGTAAAACATTTGATTATTTCGGTTGTACCAATGTAAAGCATTTGATTGGTTCGGTTGTACCATTGTAAAACATTTGATTATTTCGGTTGTACCAATGTAAAGCATTTGATTATTTCGGTTGTACCAATGTAAAACATTTGATTATTTCGGTTGTACCAATGTAAAGCATTTGATTGGTTCTGTTGTACCATTGTAAAACATTTGATTATTTCGGTTGTACCAATGTAAAACATTTGATTGGTTCGGTTGTACCATTGTAAAACATTTGATTATTTCGGTTGTACCAATGTAAAACATTTGATTGGTTCGGTTGTACCATTGTAAAACATTTGATTATTTCGGTTGTACCAATGTAAAGCATTTGATTATTTCGGTTGTACCAATGTAAAACATTTGATTATTTCGGTTGTACCAATGTAAAGCATTTGATTGGTTCGGTTGTACCATTGTAAAGCATTTGATTATTTCGGTTGTACCAATGTAAAACATTTGATTATTTCGGTTGTACCAATGTAAAACATTTGATTATTTCGGTTGTACCAATGTAAAACATTTGATTATTTCGGTTGTACCAATGTAAAACATTTGATTGTTTCGGTTGTACCAATGTAAAGCATTTGATTATTTCGGTTGTACCAATGTAAAGCATTTGATTATTTCGGTTGTACCAATGTAAAGCATTTGATTATTTCGGTTGTACCAATGTAAAGCATTTGATTATTTCGGTTGTACCAATGTAAAGCATTTGATTGGTTCGGTTGTACCATTGTAAAGCATTTGATTATTTCGGTTGTACCAATGTAAAGCATTTGATTGGTTCGGTTGTACCATTGTAAAACATTTGATTATTTCGGTTGTACCAATGTAAAGCATTTGATTATTTCGGTTGTACCAATGTAAAACATTTGATTATTTCGGTTGTACCAATGTAAAGCATTTGATTGGTTCTGTTGTACCATTGTAAAACATTTGATTATTTCGGTTGTACCAATGTAAAACATTTGATTGGTTCGGTTGTACCATTGTAAAACATTTGATTATTTCGGTTGTACCAATGTAAAACATTTGATTGGTTCGGTTGTACCATTGTAAAACATTTGATTATTTCGGTTGTACCAATGTAAAGCATTTGATTATTTCGGTTGTACCAATGTAAAACATTTGATTATTTCGGTTGTACCAATGTAAAGCATTTGATTGGTTCGGTTGTACCATTGTAAAGCATTTGATTATTTCGGTTGTACCAATGTAAAACATTTGATTATTTCGGTTGTACCAATGTAAAACATTTGATTATTTCGGTTGTACCAATGTAAAACATTTGATTATTTCGGTTGTACCAATGTAAAACATTTGATTGTTTCGGTTGTACCAATGTAAAGCATTTGATTATTTCGGTTGTACCAATGTAAAGCATTTGATTATTTCGGTTGTACCAATGTAAAGCATTTGATTATTTCGGTTGTACCAATGTAAAGCATTTGATTATTTCGGTTGTACCAATGTAAAGCATTTGATTGTTTCGGTTGTACCAATGTAAAGCATTTGATTATTTCGGTTGTACCAATGTAAAACATTTGATTATTTCGGTTGTACCAATGTAAAACATTTGATTATTTCGGTTGTACCAATGTAAAACATTTGATTATTTCGGTTGTACCAATGTAAAACATTTGATTATTTCGGTTGTACCAATGTAAAACATTTGATTGGTTCGGTTGTGCCAATGTAAAACATTTGATTGGTTCGGTTGTGCCAATGTAAAGCAGTTGATTGGTTCGATTGTGTCAGTGTAAGGCTGTGCTAATGTAAAGCATTTGATTGGATATGTTGTGCCAACCTAAAACAGTTGATTGGTTCGTTTGCACCAATGTAACGTATTTGATTGGTTCGTTTGCACCGATTGGTTTGAGTTGTTTTATAAGTTGTGTGCAGCACCGTCCAACGTCTGGTACCCACCTCGTGACGGACACACGGCACGCCCACCAAGCTCCACTCTCCATTTTTCTCGTAATTGTTCAGCGCTGCGGTGTCCGAGTGTTTGGTCAGGTTTAACTCGAAGCCGTGGTACGTCCACGAGCCAAACTTGAGTGGGCAGCGCTGGGTGTCGAACGGGTAGTCGGCAATGTCGACGCGACAGGCGCTCTTGATGATGACCGGCATCTGCCACGCGACGTTGCCATTGGACTGGACCTCGGCCATCGTGTCACTTAACAGTTCTGTCGATGGCCTCTCTTCGTCGACACTGCAACGAGTATACTCGGTTATGTATAATAATAATAAAAATAAAAAATAAAATAAAATATATATTAATAATAATAATAATAACAACAACAACAACAACAACATTAATAACAACAATACCAATAAACTAAACTAAACTAAAAACTAAACTAAAACTAGCTAAGCTAAGCTAAGCTAAGCTAAGCTAAGCTAAGCTAAGCTAAGCTAAGCTAAGCTAAGCTAAGCTAAGCTAAGCTAAGCTAAGCTAAGCTAAGCTAAGCTAAGCTAAACTAAACTAAACTAAACTAAACTTAAATAAACTAAAGTATAATATAATATAATATAATATAATATAATATAATATAATATAATATAATATAATATAATATAATATAATATAATATAATATAATATAATATAATATAATATAATAATAATAATATGTCTTCTTCTTCTTTCATTAAATGACTTCGGTCAACTTGCTGGCCATTATTGTCATTCGTTTTTTGAGTTGCCTTCTCTAGGTTATACATTTACCCCCTGTGTGAGATGTTTTACTTCCCCTGGCATAGACCCCCAGACAGAAGGGACCATCGGCTTTTAGTGTCTCTTCCGAAAGACACAGGCAAATGTGAGGTTACGAAATTGCCTATGTTTCGAAACGGCGGTAGGTGGGATTGAACCACCGTCCCCTCGATTGACTGTCCGGCGCTCTACCGCGCGACCACCGCTCCCCATGTAATAATCATAATAATAGTAATAATAATACGATAATTATTGCGCCGAAACCCTTGGAAACCAAGCTCAGAGACGCATAAATACAAAGGGGTTAATCTATCTCAAAGTCAATACGCATTCCGGTTGTCAACAGATGGATTTCTACTCCAGGAAGCTAGATTATAAAGGTACGTTTTTAATTTGTCAATATTTTCAACTGATCTAACACTAGAAAAAAGCGTATTCCAAAGAGTATGTGCATTTACACAAGAAGCCATAATCCAATTTTTATTTTATTTTAGGAACAAAAGGTAAAACACAACGAGATGATCGGAATTGCATAGATTTTCTTACAGGAGTAAGCAATGAATGTTAATACTACGGATACTTAGATGAAAAAGTAACGATTTTAAAGATAATACGATCTGGTCAGGAAGCCAATGCAGTGATCTTAGCAGTGGCACAGTAGTTAGAGCATCGGACCATCAATGCACAGAACCAGGGTTCTCCAGTTCATTCAACTGAATGAACGAGTATCTGGTTACAGACAGTGGTGGATATGTGTTTACGAATACTCTTCGCGCATTAATTACTATGTGGCTGGAAGCTTCCCAGAGAGGTCTTTACGGGCCTGGTGGCGGTAATTACTAGCCGGTGGTAGAACTTAGACCATCTTGTGGTTTGACCGCGGCAGCCACGAAGCGGCTTGTTCCTGACACGATACGTTGTGTTCTGTTTTTACAACAGTTCCGTCTATCAAATGGTTTATCTGAGTTTCTCCGACAAAACTTCAAACTACTGAACACGGCTTCGGGCTGATTAACGAAATTTGGCGGAAAAAAATTAAGTAAGAGACAGCCCTGTTTTAACATATAACAACGTAAGTTGCTCACCTGTTATAGAGGGCGATATCTGGCCGCCATATCTGGGACGAAGGGATGTGGATGGATGTGACGTTGCCGAATGAGTTGGGATCCCACACAAGAAAGTCGTCGTGCCAATACTGGAGACAAGACAATCACCACGTCATTTAGATGACAGATTTTGTGACTGATTTTTATACAAATATCATCGTGATAGTATGCAAAAAATTGGTCTACCTATACATTATAATTATATCAATGTCCTACATCAATGGAAGGTCATGACAATTATAGTTATTAATTAATAAATAATGAATCGCTTGTACTGGTGCGATGCTTGGAACAGATACTATTCTATTATCTGTGTGGTGTGTATTTGTGTGCGTGTGCGTGTGCGTGTGCGTGTGCGTGTGCGTGTGCGTGTGCGTGTGCGTGTGCGTGTGCGTGTGCGTGTGCGTGTGCGTGTGCGTGTGCGTGTGCGTGTGCGTGTGCGTGTGCGTGTGCGTGTGCGTGTGCGTGTGCGTGTGCGTGTGCGTGTGCGTGTGCGTGTGCGTGTGCGTGTGCGTGTGCGTGTGCGTGTGCGTGTGCGTGTGCGTGTGCGTGTGCGTGTGCGTGTGCGTGTGCGTGTGCGTGTGCGTGTGCGTGTGCGTGTGCGTGTGCGTGTGCGTGTGCGTGCGCGTGCGCGTGCGCGTGCGCGTGCGCGTGCGCGTGCGCGTGCGCGTGCGCGTGCGCGTGCGCGTGCGCGTGCGCGTGCGCGTGCGCTTGCGTGTGCGCGTGCGCGTGCGCATGCGCGTGTGTGGTGTATGGGTAAGTGTGTGTATATATGTGTATATGTGTGTTTGTTTGTGTTTGTATGTGGTATGTGTGTTTGCGATGTGTGTGTGTGTATGTGTGTGTGTGTGTGTGTGTGTGTGTGTGTGTGTATGTTTGTTTGTGGTGTGTGGGGTATATATGAATGTGTGTGTTGTGTAGTGTGTCGTGTACCGTGTTTTGTGTGTCGTGTTTTGTGTGTTGTGTGTTGTATGTTGTGTGTTGTGTGTGCATGTGTGGCGTATGTGGTGTATGTTGGGCGTGTATATGACGTGCATGTGTGTTAGTGGTGTGCATTTGTGTTTATCAAGAAGACGACTGAAGTATTATGACAAT
>CBDHHR010001142.1:5000-8598 GCA_965263245.1 Metamycoplasmataceae bacterium
CTGAAACCAGAATTTCAACAAAATATATGACGAAAAGCATGTTTTCGGGCAGCCATTTTGTTGACCGCTCAGCAACCTGGATACATCAAATGACATAGGCCTCGTATTGCTACTTTTACGTTACACTTTGTGTTCAAATTAAAGCAGGTAAACCATACAAGTAGGTCAACACAAGGAAAGAACAACATAGAATAACTGTTCTTGCGTTATGCCTCATGGAACGATCTTTTTTGGTCCGGCATAGTTTTACGTTTTGTATAATTTTTATATCGTGTTTTCTATTTCTGTGTTCAGCATAAGAACACTTATTGCGTTGTATTATTAGTTATATTTTACGTTTGTGTTTTGTTTATGTATTTTGTTGTGTTTAGTTCGTGTTTCGAAATTATTATTTTTAGTTTCAGGTTTCTATCAGTTTGTATAGACAACGTTATGCCCGTGAACTACATCTGCGCTACATTTGGGCATTATAACCATCTGTTTCGTTCATATCGAAACCACCGTAATATCCGTATGAATGGAGTTATATTATCTGTTGTCGTTTGCTAATACTAGTGAAATTACACGAAATTACAATTATATTTAATATATTTTCATAAATACGTATTCGTAAATTAAAATATGTACTACTTATGTAAAAGAAAACTTTTCCATTTATACGCCAGGGAGTTATAAAGACAAAGTTATAAAGGTACGTTTTTAAATGACGGCTGAATTGGGCAATGTTTTCAACTGATCGAACACTAACATGTAAACACACGACGACCACGTTCCACGTGTTAGTTGGTTTCAAAGGTGACTGTATTAGAGTCAAGACTTAAGTAGAATGGTTATGTACTGATTGAATTTCTAAACAGTCTAACCTTTTTCGTAATGTTTCAAAAATTATCGTGAAATAAACTGTATGCAGTCTAAATGCCTTCTGTCAGATGTTTTCAATAATGCCTAGAAGGTTTGACGCAAAAGAGTCTATGATATTGTTCATGTAATGCCATACTTAGTTATGTTAATTGTGATGTGTAGTAAACATTTATATAATCATGTTATACAGAAAATTACACTATGCATATATATTCTAGACTCTTGCATGCCATTGGTTTAAAGAATAATTTCGAACAAATTAATTTAATATTAAATAATTTGGTTCAAAAGCAGACTTGCATTGAATAGGCATACTCGATGGTAACCATGGTTACTCCAGTAGTAGGCGACCATGTTAGGTTTATATAGTTAATTAAAGTTAGTTATTCATTTTTTCCATTCCTTTCCTTTCTTTTCTTTTCTTTTCTTTTCTTTTCTTTTCTTTTCTTTTCTTTTCTTTTCTTTTCTTTTCTTTTCTTTTCTTTTCCTTTCCATTCATTTCCTTCCCATCCCATCCCATCCCATCCCATCCCATCCCATCCCATCCCATCCCATCCCATCCCATCCCATCCCATCCCATCCCATCCCATCCCATTCCATTCCATTCCATTCCATTCCTTTCTCTTTTCTTTTTTATTTTATTTTATTTTATTTTATTTTATTTTCCTTTCCTTTCCTTTCCTTTCCTTTCCTTTCCTTTCCTTTCCTTTCCTTTCCTTTCCTTTCCTTTCCTTTCCTTTCATTTCATTTCATTTCATTTCATTTTCTTATTTATATTCTTTTCCTTTCATTTCCTTTCTTTTATTTTCTTTCTTTTCCTTTCCTTTCTCTAATGTTTATTGTCGTGAATTATGATGTTATTTATTTTTTCCTTTTCTTTCGTTGAGTCATTTGGTGTATTCGGTTTATTTTTTGTGTTTGATGTTTTCAGTTGCCTAAGTTTGGATATTTTGTCAAAGAAAACATACCAAAGTAAAAATACTTCGCTCGATCTCAACCAAGACCGATTTCATTCATTCGTTCAACATTCGTAATAAATGTTGCGCCTTGAACATCGACCAGCACGGTTCGGGATAAGTTGACGTTACATTGTTATATATTTCTTCAACAATTTCTCCAAAATTTTCTTCTACTTGTTTTTCTGGAAATCGTTGCGAAATTACTAAACTGTGTTTGCTTTCTATAAATTGTAATCATAAAAATGATTAAAAAATAACCAACAATTTATCCCGGTGCTGTGCAAGTAAGTTTCCACTTCCGGCATGGGTTTACACTCAGCCTGTTACACCGAACATATTCCACGACTGAAGCGAAATTATGGTTGTATCGAGCGAACAAAAACAAAGAAACAAAACCCGAAGAATTGGACGATGTGAGATGTGATGGAGTGTGGCTGGTTAACACAGAAAATGTTTGCTAATACATTATTCTAACAAATAAATAAATAAAATAATTCCATATAATTATTATGCTGACAACTGTTTTACAATTAGATATTACTCAGCTGGTTTCCCAATGTAAAATATGAATACTATGTAGTACATTGGTGGCACAGCAACACTTATTGTTTTTGTTGAATACCACTTGGACTCATAGCGGCCGCAGTAATGTCTTGAGGTAATTTTCTAACTAATGATTCTACATAAGCAGACAAAAGTCGAACAAGAATCTGCTTGGAGTAATGACAAGAATTGGTGATCAAACTGTATAGGAACTTCCTTTTATCAATAAAGCTTATATACCTCAAACAAAGTGTTGTTTCCTGTTGTTAGAAATCTTGCATGCACGCAGATGACGACATTACTAAACCCCTGTCAGTCGACACCGTGTACAACGTGACGGACGTATCCAGGTTGCTTAGAAAGCTCCGTCAAACACTAAACAAAATGGCTGCCTGAACACGTGGTGTTCGCCGTATATTCAATTCAATTCAATTCAATTCAATTCAATTCAATTCAATTCAATTCAATTCAATTCAATTCAATTCAATTCAATTCAATTCAATTCAATTCAATTCAATTCAATTCAATTCAATTCAATTCAATTCAATTCAACTCAACTCAACTCAACTCAACTCAACTCAACTCAACTCAACTCAACTCAACTCAACTCAACTCAACTCAATTCAATTCAATTCAATTCAATTTATTTCGAAACACACAACATTAAAAAGCAAGCAATACAAATACAAATAATAATAAGTCACATGGTACGAATGAAATACAATTAAGAAATAATTTTTGAAAAGGAGTAGACATGAAGTGAAACACTTATATGTGTCTACCCCTATGAACACTTTTCATCAAAAATGATAAGTGGCAATTCTTATTTTTTAATAATTGTAATGATGCTGTTACACAACAAATAAATACGTGCACACAACAAATGTTAATTTGTCGTTATAAATATGTATATTTACATGATATATTTGCCTATGAGAATATTAGTGTAATGACGTTTAAATGTATATTTGAACATTATGGTAACAAGCGATTCGTTGAGAGAATTCCACAATTTCACGCCAAGTACAGGTATGGACATAGCTTTCATATTTATGCGGACATTTTCTCTGATAAATTGATGTGTTCTACGTGCAGAATATAATGGAATAGATTTTATTAATAACTGTTGAAGATCGTATGGTAAAACATTATGATATTTTAGTTGAAATTCTAGTTTCAGGAGATTATCATTGTGACAAAATGCTATATGAAATTTGTTGAAATATCAAGTGTAA
>CBDHHR010001143.1:0-5548 GCA_965263245.1 Metamycoplasmataceae bacterium
TTATTAATGTTTAAAATTAAATCTTTAATATAAAACTTGTTCCATTCACAAATCTGTACTGTTAAAGTATACTCATGCAGAAGTTACTGGTAATAATAGCAAGAAGTCAGCTGATGTGAGTTGATGTGAGTCACCTCATGCCGTAGTCCAGACAGAGGCGGCTAAAAAAGAGGGAGCAGGAAAAAGGGCAGACAGCAAAAAGGGAAGATAGAATTATGAGGGGTGTAAGAAATGTGAAGGTTCAGGGTTTATCTGTGTTTTTACAGGGATGATGGAAGTCCAAGAACTAATCTGATCAAATGGACCAAATTGAAGATCTCTATGTAGACAATACATTTAGTTTGTTATTAAAAACTCAAAGTTATGGCTTTGTTTTTTAGAACCTGACATTATGAATGTCATCTTGGTGACTGGCGGAACTGCCGTCTGATGACGCAGACACAACGTGTGACTGAGTCGAGTGTCACCTGTGACTCTGGCGTGTCTGCTGTCTTTGAAGCAGTCTCCATCAGTTCGTGTTGTAGTTTGGTGATCGTGTCTTGCATCTCCATCATCATAACAGTGTTGTGGCTGCAACACACGACACACGACACACGATGACACAGATGACAGTGTTGACAGGACCACATTTGGTCACATAGAATATGTTGTGGTGACATAGACCACATTGTGGTGACACTGGCCACATTACGGTGACACAGATGACAATGTGGTGACATAGACCATGCTGTGGTAACACATACCATATTGTGGAGACACAGACCACATTGTGGAGACACATACCACATTCTGGACACATGCCATGCTGTGGTGACATGTCATAATGTGGTGACACAAATCATAACTGGCAATACATCCTAGAAGCACTATAAAAACTGAACTGTAAAGACACAAACCACATCATAGTGACGCATGATAATTTAGTGATGCAGACCATGCCTCAGTGCCACGACAGACTCTATCAACTGACACAGAGCGTTAGCATGGAACACAAGCACAGTCCCACTGTGATGACACAGACCACGCTGCTCAACCAGTAATATGAATTTACAAACAGTGTCAGTGTCAGTGTCAGTGTCAGTGTCAGTGTCAGTGTCAGTGTCAGTGTCAGTGTCAGTACTCACTTGAGCTGTACCTCGTACTTCTGCTTGGCTTCTGTGAACTGCTTTTGTCTGCAAGAAGGAGACGCACATGATGAGTCACTGTGACATGTGTCATGAGTGTCACTAGACATGTCATATTGTCACATCTGGTACAATTTAGGTCCATCATGAGTGGCCATATCCATTTTTTACAAACCTTATCAAAATTCTGGCAGTGTGTTAGTTGGGAGCATAATATATGTGACTTTGTTTATGTTAATTAAAGACATAATTGTGTGTGTGTGTGTGTGTGTGTGTGTGTGTGTGTGTGTGTGTGTGTGTGTGTGTGCACGTGCGTGTGCATGCATATGCATGAATATAAGTATGTGTATGCAGGCGTGCATGTGTGGTTATAAGTCTGTATGTGTGTGTGTGTGTGTGTGTGTGTGTGTGTGTGTGTGCGTGCGTGCGTGCGTGCGTGCGTGCGTGCGTGCGTGCGTGCGTGCGTGCGTGCGTGTGTGTGTGTGTTGTGGTATTGTGTGCATGCATTGTGTGCACGTGTGTGTATTTTGTTTGTTTGTATGCCAATGTGTGTGTTTTTATGCCTGGATGGGTTCATGTACCTCTAACAGACCTTGACATGCTGCATATGCCAACTGTCTGTGCTCTATAAGACACATCAACACTCCCCATCTCCAGACAACTATGAGCCTTACACGGAGTCTCCCACACACAGCTATGAGCCTTAAATGGTGTCTCCCACACACAGCTATGAGTCTTACATGGCGTCTTCCACACACAGCTATGAGCCTTAAATGGAGTCTCCCACACACAGCTATGAGTCTTACATGGCGTCTTCCACACACAGCTATGAGCCTTAAATGGAGTCTCCCACACACAGCTATGAGCCTTACACGGAGTCTCCCACACACAGCTATGAGCCTTACATGGCGTCTCCCACATACAGCTATGAGCCTTACATGGCGTCTCCCACACACAGCTATGAGCCTTACACGGAGTCTCCCACAAACACCTATGAGCGACTCCTACACACAGCTATGAACCTTACATGGTGACTCTTACACACAGCTATGAACCTTACATGGCGACTCCTACACACAGCTATGAGCCTTACACGGAGTCTCCCACACACAGCTATGAACCTTACATGGCATCATGCTGCTCCTGGAGCTGCTTCACCTGCTGGAGCTGCTGCAGGTGCTCCGGGCCTGTGCTCGACTGACTTGGCTGTTTTGTCAGCTGTGTGCTTGGTGACGCTGCTGCGTCAACACGTTCCATTGTCTCCATTGTTGACACAGACATGAGTTTGGAATTGCCGGCCAGTGATGACACAGGGTAGTCCTGGGGCAACAGAGGCACTGGGTAATAGTAAGGTCAGTGGTGTGGTCAGTGGTGTGGTCAATGATGTGTTCAGTGATGTGGTCAATGATGTGTTCAGTGATGTGGTCAATGATGTGTTCAGTGATGTGGTCAATGATGTGTTCAGTGAGGTGGTCAATTATATGGTCAGCAACATGGTCAGTGATATGGTCAGTGACTTGATCAGTGATGTGGTTAATGATGTGGTCAGTGCTGTGGTCAGTGACATGGTCAATGATATGGTCAGCAACATGGTCAGTGATATGGTAAGTGACTTGATCAGTGATGTGGTTAATGATGTGGTCAGTGCTGTGGTCAGTGACATGGTCAATGATATGGTCAGCAACATGGTCAGTGATATGGTCAGTGACTCACCCTCTCATTGGCCAGAGCTGCATAGATGAGAGCCAGAGTCTGCCGGAGTACTGCGAGAGACAGAGACAGAGTCAGTCAACTAGTGTTCTTTGTAGTTCTCTATTTCATCATCCATATTTCCTTAGTCGCTCCTCACACACACACACACACACACACACACACACACACACACACACACACACACACACACACACACACACACACACACACACACACACACACACACACACACACACACACACACACACACACACACACACACACACACACACACACACACACACACACACACACACACACACACACACACACACACACACACACACACACACACACACACACACACACACACACTATTTCATCTTCTTCCACTAATGACCACTGGTCAACTTGCTAACCAATGTTGTGATTGGTTTTCACAGTTGTCCGTCTCTAGAGTTAGTGAGTCCACTGCAGGTTACACATTTACCCCTCTGTGTGGGATCTTTTACTTCCTCTGACATAGACAACAGATAGAAGGGACCACCAGCTTTTAGTGTCTCTTCCGAAAGACACAGGCAAATGTGGGGTGGACAAAATTGCCTAAATTTTGAAATGGCAGCAGGTGGGATTGAACCACTGCCCCCTCGAATTACTTGCAGTGCTCTACAGCGCAACCACCGCTAGACACTGGATATTTGCACTAACATCAACCGAACAATTAATACAAAAACAACACAACTGTAGCATTAGACTTCTAAAATACAAACATAATATATCCAATAATTATACTAAAACTATTTATAAACCATCTACTCTGGAAATAATGCCCCATTCAATGGGTGTGCTAAAGACACACAACAATAACTTTACTTGTACACTCATTTCCACAACAGTACTCTATTCAAGGGTGTCTGCTGTCATGTTGCACCTACTAAAATATAAATAATACCAGGATATTTCATAAAACTAATCAAAGTGGACAACTAACAATTATGACCCACTATTTGTTGCAATGGTTAAAGTGTTAATATAAAGAGACAAGCAGATGAGGAAAACATAAACTGTACAATCAGACACTGGCGCAGTCACTGTATAGTGTCAACAAATATTTAAGTGCTTAGTTGAGTCAAGGCAGAATTGCTTATAATTATTCAGTGTACTTACTCCTGGTGGTGTTCTGGTGCATAACCTCAACCTGAGGCTGTACTCTGTCATCTTCGTTGAACTCGACAGGCTCAATGTCTGCCAACACCTGGGCCGGGGACATCATCTCTGTGTGCAGCGAACCGTGTCAAATCCAAGCCAAATCTCAACAGGTATAAAAGTCAGCAAGGTCCTAGCCCAGATCTTTATCAAAAGTGTTCCCAATAGTGGTAGGGACACTTTCAAATCATGAGATCGTTCATGGTGGGAATATTTAAAGTTTTCAGGATTGTTTAAAGTTTTAGTGAGTGAGCTGTTGTGATCAAATTCTATAAGATGACTGCTGCAAAGTCAAAGACTGTTTTAGAATTAAGTTGCTTTCTTTTTGAACAACAACAAAACAGGTTTATCAATTATCAGTTCTGACAGCTGCTGATATATGTTATACAACATCTAGACATTCACACAAACATATGCGTAACTTAATATTCTCTTAATGAGTCAATGATGTGTTGTCTGGAACATTTACAGTGCATTATCTGTATGGTTAGATCTGGAAGCAGTGATGCTGTTACCCATCCCTGGTCCACAACATCTGCGCTATGATGATAATGATGATTTTTATAGTCTAGTGGCACTGATGATTGTTGTCGAGCAGAGTCTACTTACCTTTGTTAGCAAACATTTCACTGATTTGATCTTTGAAGTCCACAACTTCTGAGTACATGCCGAGAAATTCCTGCACCACTGGATGAGATGCTAAGCCGAAAGATGCCCTAAAATAGGAAAATGCAACTATACATTTTATAGCCTATGCATTACAATATGTTAAAGCCACAGCTGGACTGTATCAGCAATTACACATGACAGTAACATACAACTTCAAAAATGACATATCCCACTTCTGATACCAAAACTTGCAGTGATATATAAAAATATGCATGCAGTTGTCTATTCCTCAAAAATATCCTACATTTCACACCCAGGCAGTTCAGTGCAACCCAACATCAATGTGACTTTCAATTGAGGTAGTTAAAAACATATAAACTATTTGTCAATGTATAATATCGAGCTGTATTTATAGTAAGATAACTGACTTTGCAGTTGAGAGAACTGGGACAGATGGAGTAAGTTATCTAGGCAGTGCAAGAGAGATCATCAATAATGTTTGTCAAATTGCAAGATAAAAATATTCACCAAGTTAGAAGAATAATAAAAATAAAAATATCAAAACAACTATGAAGTTGAAACTCATTTCAAAGCTTCACCCACCATCAGCAGCCTTCATCAGACACTTTTGATGGAACCGATGAAGACAACCATTGACAATGAACACACTGAGGTGAGTGTCATCTTCATAGTTTTGTTTCAATGGAATTTTTTTATAAATGCAAGGAAAACTGGAACTATCAACCACATGGCAGTCAGACATCATAACCACTACGCTTCGCTGTACAACAAACAAGCCAGCTGGAATCTCTAGCTGGTGGTGTTTACTTCTGTCCAACTAGTTACTTCAGCCAACAATGTCTTAAGACGGAGTGTCAATAAGACGGAGTGTGTGCATATCTGATACAAATGGTCAG
>CBDHHR010001145.1:0-2500 GCA_965263245.1 Metamycoplasmataceae bacterium
TTAAAGCGTCTCTCCTGTTCACTGTTAAAGGTGTTACCAATGGTTAATTTTCTTCGGGTCGCTTCACTTTAATTTTGTGCGCGGCGGCATATGCTGAGAGCGTTGTACTCTCAAAAGAGATTCCGGGTTTTTCGTGCACTGATCAAGTTTGTTCACGCCATGATCATCACATTGCAAGAACGAAACAAGTCCTGTCAATAGACAGTGGTCGATATTCCTGTACGAATCGTATTCGTGCATTAACTGCAGCATAGCTGAATTGTTCCCAGAGATGTGATCTACAGACACGTTCAGGGCAATCCCATGGATACGTTATCGCTCATTTTGACAACCTGAGGTCTGAGCAGTATAACATAAATCAAGTAACACAAAGGTTGTTGATAACAAACGCGACTTTCTACGAGACGACCACATTGGATGTGGGACTGTGCTATACGCTTCGGGACGTTCCCGTATCTATGTTGTCGACTTTCACAAGTCCTCTGGTTTGTGTGTAGTTTTGCATTAAAATTAAACTCCATGCGTTTGTATTGTTGCATTGTAATCAGTTCTCTGATGTGTTTTTATTTTTGCATTATATTCAAACTTATGTTATAAGCTAAATAATTTCCAAAGACCAATAAAACCAAGCGACTTTTCCTTTATTCAGGAACCGAATTCCGGAAACTGCAATCACGAATATATATGAGTGCATACATGTCTCTATGGTGTGTGTGTGTGTGTGTGTGTGTGTGTGTGTGTGTGTGTGTGTGTGTGTGTGTGTGTGTGTGTGTGTGTGTGTGTGTGTGTGTGTGTGTGTGTGTGTGTGTGTGTGTGTGTGTGTGTGTGTGTGTGTGTGTGTGTGTGTGTGTGTGTGTGTGTGTGTGTGTGTGTGTGTGTGTGTGTGTGTGTGTGTGTGGTGTGTGTGTGTGTGTGTGTGTGTGTGTGTGTGTGTGTGTGTGTGTGTGTGTGTGTGTGTGTGTGTGTGTGTGTGTGTGTGTGTGTGTGTGTGTGTGTGTGTGTGTGTGTGTGTGTGTGTGTGTGTGTGTGTGTGTGTGTGTGTGTGTGTGTGTGTGTGTGTGTGTGTGTGGTGTGTGTGTGTGTGTGTGTGTGTGTGTGTGTGTGTGTGTGTGTGTGTGTGTGTGTGTGTGTGTGTGTGTGTGTGTGTGTGTGTGTGTGGTGTGAGTGGGAGATATGGAGAGATGAGAGAGAGAGAAAGGGAGGGGGAGAGAGAGAGGAGAGAGAGATATATATAAAGAGGGAGAGACAGAGAGAGAGAGAGAGGGAGGGAGAGAGGGAGGAAGGAAGGAAGGAGGGCGGGAGAGAGAGGGTGAAGGGAGAGAAGAGAGAAGAGAGAGAGAGAAATGAGAGCGAGGAGAGAGAAGAGAGAGAGAGAGAGAGAGAGAGAAGGGAGAGAACAGAGAACAGAGAGGGAGAGAGAGAGAGAAATGAGACCGAGGAGAGAGATGAGAGAGAGAGAGGAGAGAGAGAGAGAGAGAGAGAGAGAGGAGAGAAAGAGAGGACAGGGGAGAGAAGGGAGAACAGAGAGAGAGAGAAATAAGAGCGAAGAGAGAGAAGAGAGAGAGAGAGAGAAGGGAGAGGAGAGAGAGGAGAGAGGAGAGAAGAGAGAGAAGAGAGATATAGGAGAGAAAGAGAGAGAGGGGGAGAAGAGAAGAGCAACGTTCACTATAATGAACGTTGCAAAGCATTAATTAATATAATTATGTTTTAAGTACGTATAGTTAACGGTAAGTGTTCACAACATTTAGACTGTTCAATCGGCAATGACTACGGAACACAATATTGATTTAAATAAATAAACAAACACCTTACAGAAAATGCAATTTAGGACAGCAGCCAACTCGAACACGAGGAATCACGGGAGCGACAGGGAGATGGCTGAAGGGCGCATCTAGGACGACAGGTGGGCTTCGGCGATGCAATGCCGTGTGTGGCGTAAATTGAGTTGATCACGCAGACACGTTAATTAAATATCGCCGCTTGTCGATATTAAGACAATGAAACGGGCTGATGAAGTCACTTATTTGATGTCGTATAAATAGCACTGTATTGTTGTCCCTGCTGGCCGCTTGCATCTGTTGCGGCTAGACAAAATGCCGTTGTGCAATCCTTGTTGCGTGTCTTTAGTGGCACAGACCACGTTCCCCAAAGCGTTTTCGTTTTCGAGAAACGTCAACCTTGACTTAAATCCGCGGTTCGTAAACGCTAGAAGGAAGTGTGCATATTTGTATGATATTAAGATAGCACATTGTCCAGTTACTGGAATTTGTGAAACTAATTAACTTACTAAGTAGTTTACCAATTAACTAAATAATTAACTAATAAACGATGGACGGGCGGGAGGACGGACGGACGGACGGACGGACGGACGGACGGACGGACGGGACGGACGGACGGACGGACGGACGGACGGACGGACGGACGGACGGACGGACGGACGGACGGACGGACGGACGGACGGACGGACGGACGGACGACCGAACGAACGACGAACGAACGA